>JAUYMQ010000387.1 GCA_030698575.1 Deltaproteobacteria bacterium | reverse complement strand
CTCGCCCGGGCCGGGGCCCATCGGCTGGCAGCCCTCTTGCTCGCGGCAGATGCGATCGGCGAGGCTGGTCTTCGCGTCGATCAGCGCCTGGACGTCCTCGAAGACGAGAATCAGCAGGCACCCCGACACGTCGAGGCCGAGCGCCGTCATGGTCATCGTGGTGTCCATCTCGTCGTAGAGGCGAACTGCGGCCGGGTCGAGCCCCGCGCGCATGAGCATGCGAATGGCCCGGAGTCCGGTGGACACGTCGGGGTAAACGTAACCCGCGAAGTGCCGCGCCTCGGCCACCGGCCGCACCCGACAGGTCCCCGCCGTGATGACCCCGAGCGTCCCCTCGCTCCCTATAAAAAATTGATCGAAGCGGGGGCCGGCGGCTGTGCGCGGCGTTACTTTGGAGGAAAAGCGAGACCCATCAGGGAGCACCCCTTCGAGCCCCATCACCATGTCCTCGATCTTCCCGTACTTGGTCGAAAGCTGCCCGGCGCTCCGTGTGGCGAGCCAGCCGCCGAAGCTCGAGCAGTAGATGCTCGACGGAAAGTGCCCGAGGGTGTAGCCGCGACCGTTCAGCCACTCTTCCAGATGCTGCCCGATGATCCCCGCCTCGGCCGTGACCAGCAGCGACGCCTCGTCGAGCTCGCGCACACGCTTCATCCGCTTCAGATCGAGGATCACGCCGCCCTGCATGGCGATCGTCCCGCCGCACACGCCCGAGCCGGCACCCATCGGAATCACGGGAAAGCGCTCGGCGTTCGCCAGACGCAGAAGCGCCGAAATCTCGTCGAGGGTTTCAGGCCAGACGATCGCGTCGGGCGGATGGGGGAACTCGCCCTTCCGCGCCCAGAACTGCCCCATGGGCCACAGGTCGCGCGCGTAGGCGATGCGATCGGGCGTGGTGACCGAGATTCGTTCGGGCGGAAAGAGTGTCTTCAGGGCCTCGAGGCGGGCGGGCGGGCTGGGGGCAAGGGGCGTTCCAGGCATCGGGGCTTTCTCCGGAGCGGCGGAACTCTCAGGCCGGGGCGGACTCCCGGCTCTTGTCGTCGATGAAGCGGACCATCCTCAAGAGCGGCGTGTCGGTCGGGCAGACTTCCTCGCAGAGCCCGCACCCCTTGCAGCGCTCGACGACGCCGCGCAGCGACCAGAATTCCGGGATCGCGCGCGAGTACGAAACAGCCACCGCGCGCGGGTCGATCGGGGGCGTCTCGGTCAGGTTGCCCGGAGGTGCGGTGAGAACGCAACTGCTCGTGCACAGGCCGCAGCTGACGCAAGACTGCATGTCGGGCAACGCGGCGCGCTCCTCGGGGGTCAACGCCTGAATGCGATCGGCGCGGTAGTTCTCGAGGAACTTGTCCAGCCCGCCGCCCGGCTTCCGGCGCGACGGCAGAAGCCGGCCGAGATGGTGGCCGAAGTAGTACTTCGCCAGGAATGCGTAGGTCAGAAATCTCTTTCGGTTCACGCCTGTACGTCCTTCGCGGCAAGCGAGCCCGCCTCGTAACCGGTGAGCGCGTCGACGCCCTGGCCCGTGCCGTCGGCGGCAAGATCAAAACCGCCCAAGATCGAGCCGGCGGCGTGCAGGTTCGCGTAGGCGACCCGCCCCGTCCCGTCGACCGGACGGAGATCGCGCCCCGCGCGCAGCCCCGCTTCAAAGGCCGGCTGCCGCGACCAGTAACGTTCGCGCAGGAGGGCGAAGGGCGGCCGCTCGCGGACGGGCCGGCCGCCGTGGTAGATGGGCAGGTTGAAAACGGTCTCTCTCATTCCGTTCTGGCTCACGAGCCCGCCGCCGAAGAAACGTCCGGTGGCCAGCACGAAGCGTCGGGCCTCGGCTTCGAACGGGCCATCGTCACCCTCTCCTCGAAGCATCCTGATAACCGATCCCGCGGCGTCGAAGCCCGCAACATGCGCCTGGACCAGCCGCACGCCGGCCGACTCGAGAGCACGATCAAGCGCCTTCTGAAGCCGGAGGCCGTGGATCGCATGCGGCGCGGGAATGATCGGCTCGCAGACCCGCGCCCCCGTGCGCTTCTCGAGCAGATGGAGCGTCTCGGCGTGTGAATCGATTCCAAGCACGGGGGCCATGACCAGATGATCGGCGTCCTGGCCGGCAAGCTCGCTCTCGACCGCCGCGACGAAGCTCTCCCGCCGCTCGGGATCGTCCAGCTCGCGCGCCACCTCCGCGGGCGTCATGCCGCCTTGCTTGCGCCCCCAGGGAAGCGTCACCGTCCGCGCGTCGAAGCTGCCGGCGTCGGCGCTGCCCTGCTCCGCGAGGAGGGCCGACAAGCTCCGGCTCGCGAAGGCGGTGTCGAAAGTGTCCACGCCGTCGATGCCGACGAAAACGACGCCTCCCTTGCGCCAACCGTTGACGTTGCCCCGGTGGATCGACACAGGCGCGAAGTTCGTCCAGCGCAGCGTGCCCATCGCCGTCGGGTGCGGGGTGATCGCCTCGGCGCTTCCCTCGAGCTCGTAACCCGCCTTGGCGAGGCGGTCGAGGATGAATGAGGCGGCCACGTCGAAGCGCGGGCGGAAGGATTTCCAGACGGCTTTCTCCGAGCCTTCGTCCTGCTCGACGAAGAGCGCGTAGGGGTGGGCCGGACGGCGCGTGATGAGGCGGAATAGATCATGCGGCGGCGCGTACTGCGCGCCCTTGCGGAGGTCGAAGGCGCTGTGGAGCAGATCGCCGCCGTGGGTGCCGAGCACGTCGAAGGCGCCGCAGCCGACGGCGGTGGCGCCGTAGGCCTTCCGGATCACCGTGACCTCGCGCCCCAGGCTCGCCGCGCGCATCGCCGCCGTGATGCCCGCGAGCCCGCCGCCGATCACCACGATGTCGGATCGCACCTTCAAATCGCATGCTCCCTGGTGCCGGTTTCAATCAATGTCCGTCGTCCTCGCGGAACTCGTCGTAGCCATAGGCGCCGAGATAGACCCCGCGCGCCAGCTCTTCCTGGGCCAGCTCGAGGCCGTCGAGGGCGGGAACCTTGTCGCGCCACCGCTGCTCGAGAAACCGCGCAACCTCCTCGTGCGCATCGCGCGGCCCGAGATTGTGCTCCTCGGCCAGTATCTGCGCGGCTCGCGGCGCGCAGCCCATCCCGTGGCAGGAACCCATGCCGAGCCGGGCGCGGAACCAGAGATCCGAGATGGTGCTGGCCAGCTCCGTCCGGACGCAGTGGCGAACCTCGGCCTCGGTGACCTGTTCGCATACGCAGACCTCGCGCGACCAGCGAGGGTGCTTCTCGATCGAAGCGAGCACGCGCCCGGTGCGATCCCCGTGCCGGAACGCGGTGCGCTCGGCGGTGAAGAGCGGGATCCCGGCCGTCTCGGCGATCCGCGGCGTGTCGGCGTAACCGTGCGCCCCCGGCAGTGGCTCCGTGTGGGTCCGGCAGGAAGCCTCGACGCCGAGCTTTTTCGCGACAAGATCGGTCGTGTCCTGGGCCATGAGCCGGTAGGCGGCGAGCTTTCCGCCGGCCAGCGTGACGAAGCCGGCCACACCGTCGCGCGCATCGTGATCCACCACCTCGTACCGGCGCGATAGGTCGTCCTCGTACTTGCCCCAGTCGTAGAGCGTCGGCCTGAGCCCCACCGTCACCCGGCTGCGCCGGTAGTCGCGAATCTTCGGAAATACACGCGTCATTCCCTCGACGAGATACTCGACCTCGTCGTTTGTCGCCGCGAGATCATCCACGTCGCCGTAGTAATCGTCGTCGGTGGTGCCGATCCAGCTGACGTTCTCGTGGGGCGAAAGGAAGATGCCGCGCCCGTCGATCGCCTGCGCGGTGATCGCCATGTTCGAGATTCGCCGGTCGTAGACCACGTGAATGCCCTTCCCGAGCCTGAGCGGCACTACGACGCCCGCCATCTGGGCCACCCGCGGCACCCAGGGCCCGGCGCAGTTCACCGTAATCTTCGCCTCGACGCTGAAGGTCTCCTTCGAGAGCAGGTGGCGCGCGCTGAGGCCGGTCACGTTTCCCTGGCCGTCGAGCCGGAGATCGATGACCTCGGCGTGGTTCATGATGACCGCGCCTTCCTCTCTCGCCGCCAGGGCGTTCGCGAAGCACAACCGGGGAACGTCGATGCCCCACTCGTCCCAGGTGAGCGCGCCTGCGACGTCGGGGTTGAGCCCGGGCTCGAGGGCGACGGCCTCGTCGCGGGTGAGGCGCGTGTGCTCCTTGCCGCCCTTGAGCTCGCGGAAGCTGTCGTAGGCCTTCATGACGATCTCCATCAGCTCGAGGCCGTAGCGATCGCCCTTGAAAACCGGGTGGAGGAAGGGAATGCGGAAGATGAGGTGGGGCGCTATGCCCTGGATGTAACCGGAGTCCTCGCAGCTGATCCGCGTGGTGTTCCTGTCGTAGCCGAGGTAGCGCAGGCCGCCGTGGATCATGCCGCTCGACGCCCAGCTGGTCCCGCTCGAGAAGTCGTTCTTCTCCAGCAGCAGCGTGCGCAGGCCGCGCATCGCGCAGTCGCGGGCGACCCCCGTGCCGTTCACGCCGCCGCCGATGATCACCACGTCGAAGGGCTTCTCGACAATTGTTCGATCGGGGACTGGCCAGCTCATGGCGGCGCCTCCATCATCCGGGCTCCTTTGTCCCGCCGTCCGGTTTCCCGGCCAGGCGGATGCCAATCTCCCGGAGCTGCGCCGGATCGACCCGGCTCGGCGCCTCGGTCATGAGATCGACCCCCTTTTGCGTCTTCGGAAACGCAATGACGTCGCGAATCGAAGTTGATCCGGAGATGATCATGGCGAGCCGGTCGAGCCCGAAGGCGATGCCGCCGTGGGGGGGCGCGCCATAGGAGAGCGCATCAAGCAGGAACCCGAACTTGGACTTTGCCTCCTCCTCGGACAGCCCCAGGATCGCGAAGATCTTCTGCTGCACGTCCCGCCTGTGATTCCGGATGCTGCCGCCTCCAATCTCGGTGCCGTTCAGCACCAGATCGTAGGCCGCCGCGCGAACGGCGCCCCTGTCGCTATCGAGAAGCGGCACGTCCTCTTCCCGCGGGGAGGTGAAGGGGTGGTGCACCGCCACGTCGCGCTTCTCGTTGTGATCGTAGGCCAGCAGCGGGAAGTCGGTGATCCAGACGAACTCGAACCTGCCCGCTTCGATGAGCCCGAGCTTCTGCCCCAGGTGAAGCCTGAGCCTCCCGAGCGAGTCGTTCACGACCCGGGGCGAGTCGGCCACGAAGAGCAGGATGTCGCCCTGCTTTCCGCCGAGAGCCGACTCGATCGCCTGCTTCTCCTCCGGCCCGATGAACTTCGCGATGGGCGACTGCCAGCCTTCCGCCTGAAGCCGCACCCAGGCCACCCCACGGGCGCCGAACGGCTTGACGAACTCGGGCAGCTCATCGAGATCCTTCCGGCTGAGCCCGCCGCCGCCGGGCAGCCGGAGCCCTTTCACTATTCCGCCCGCGCGAATGGCGTCGCCGAAGACCTTGAACTCGCTCCCGCCCAGCGCACCAGTAAGATCGGCCAGCTCCAGCCCGAAGCGCCTGTCCGGATTGTCGACCCCGTAGCGTTCTATCGCTTCTTTATATGCGAGGCGCCCGAACGGAAACTTCAGATCCATTCCCAGCACGTCGCGCCAGATCGCCCCGATCATCCCCTCCATCATCCCGTAGATGTCCTCGGGCCGGACGAAGCTCATCTCGATGTCGATCTGGGTGAACTCCGGCTGCCGGTCGGCGCGGAAATCTTCGTCGCGGAAGCATTTGACGATCTGGAAATAGCGCTCGAAGCCGCTGACCATCAGGAGTTGCTTGAACAGCTGCGGCGACTGGGGGAGCGCGTAGAAGCTCCCCGGCGTGAGCCGGCTCGGAACGAGGAAATCCCGCGCCCCCTCCGGCGTGCTCTTTGTGAGGGTGGGCGTTTCGATCTCGATGAACCCCTGCTCGTCGAAATACCGCCTGACCGATTGCGTGAGCCGGTGGCGCTGGATGAGTCGCCCCTGCGCCTCCGGCCGGCGGAGATCGAGGTAGCGGTACCGGAGGCGAACGCTCTCGTCGGCGGTGACGCCGTCCTCGATCTCGAAGGGAACGGGGCGTGACTCGTTCAGGATGGCCAGCGTCTCGACCTCGACCTCCACCTCGCCCGTGGGGAGATCGGAATTGACGGTTTCGGGCGAGCGTGCGGCCACCCGGCCGCGCAGCCCGATCACGAACTCGTTGCGCAGCCGCCCGGCCTTCGCGTGCGCCTCGGGCTGGGTCTCGGGGCGGAAAACCACCTGAACGAGCCCCTCCCGATCGCGCAGATCGACGAAGACGATGCCGCCGTGATCGCGGCGCCGGCCGACCCAGCCGAGCAGGCATACCTCGCGGCCGACGTCTTCCTTCCGGAGCGCGCCGCAACTGTGTGTTCTCGTAAGATCGCCCAGCGGTTCCGACACGAGAGTTCCTCTATGGGCACGCCCCGGGAACAGAAGCGTCCCGCCTAACCCTTTACTGTTTCGTCCAGCCCGAGCCTTCTCAACAGAATGTCGCCCACGCGCGCGCGGGGAACGCGTTCCTGGGACTGGTGCCGCATGTCCCGGAGCACCACTTCGTCTTTCTCCAGCTCCTCATCGCCGAGGATGATGACATAACTCGCGCCCGCCTTGTCCGCCCGGCGGAGCTGCGATTTGAGGCTTCGCCCACCGCCCCAGCCCACCGCGACGCCGCTCCGGCGCAGCCGATCCGCCAGCAGAAAGGCCGCCTGCCGAGCCTCGTTGCTTCCGGCCCCCACCATCGCGACGCTCGGGCGGTCGGAGGGAACGTCGGCGTCTTCGGGCAGAAGCGCAAGGAGGCGCTCCATGCCGATCGCGAAGCCAAGCCCCGGGACGTCAGGGCCGCCCAGCGCCTTCACCAGTCCGTCGTACCGCCCGCCGGCCGCAACGGCGTTCTGCGCCCCCAGCCGCGAGGAGGTCGCCTCGAAGGCCGTGCGCACGTAGTAGTCGAGACCGCGCACGATGCGGGGATCGACCACATACTTCACGCCGTTCAGATCGAGGAGCGCCCGCACGGCCTCGAAGTGCGCCCGGCACTCCGCGCAAACGTGATCGAGAATCGAGGGAGCGCCGGCGGCCACCGCGATGCACGCCTCGACCTTGCAGTCGAGCACGCGCATGGGATTTTGCTCGGCCTTCCGGAGGCAGTCCGCGCAGAGGTCCTCCCGGCTGGATGCAAGATAGCCGCGAAGCGCATCGAGATAGGCTGGACGGCAACCCGCGTGCCCGAGGTTGTTGATGGCGAGGGTCACGTCGGTCACGCCGACGTGGGCAAGCAGGTAGTCGAGGAGCGAGAGCACCTCGGCGTCAGCTTCGGGAGAGGGGTCGCCGATGAGTTCTATCCCCATCTGGTTGAACTGGCGGTATCGCCCTTTCTGCGGCCGCTCGTAGCGGAACATGGGGCCTGTGTAGAACAGCCGCACGATGGGATCGCCTTGATCGAGATGGTTCTCGATGTAGGCGCGGACGGCCGAGGCCGTTCCCTCGGGACGAAGCGAGAGCGATTCGCCGCGGAGATCCTGGAAAGAGTACATCTGCTTCTCGACGACTTCGGTGGTCTCGCCGAGAGAGCGGGCGAACAGCTCGGTGCGCTCGAGGAAGGGCAGGAGGATTTCCTGAAAGCCCCAGGTGTGGAACGCGCCCCTGATCCGCTCTTCGACACGGCGCCAGACGTTTGATTCGCCGGGAAGCGTGTCACGAAAACCCTTGACCGACTTTACCGTCATGGCGGCGTTCCAGCCTGGAAAGCGGGAGGGTTCCTGTGGACGGCCCGGCGGGACGAAAAACCCTATTAAATCAGAAACCTAGCAGAGGTCCGAGGGGCTGTCAACGTAGCTTTGGCGCGCCGCGGCGCGCGACGGGCGAGGGGTCTCAGTCGCTGGCCGAGCGGACGAGATTCCGCTGGCTCTTGGCGCGGTACATGGCGAGGTCGGCCGCCTCGATAAGCTCCCGCGCCTGCTTGCCGTGGACCGGCAGCGAGGCAACGCCGATCGAGCAGGTGACCCGTATCGATAGTCCGGCCGCTTCCTGGAAGACATGCTCTCCGACGCTCTCGCGAATCCGTTCCGCGACGTTCAGTGCGCCGGCATGGGTCGTCTCGATGAGGATGATCACGAACTCATCGCCGCCGTAGCGGACCGCGCCGTCCACCTGGCGGATCTTCCGTTCGATCAGGTGAGCCGTCTCGACGAGCACCGCGCTTCCGACCAGGTGGTTGTGGCGGTCATTGACCAGCTTGAAGTGATCGAGGTCGAGAAAGAGCACCGAGAGTTCGTGCCCGTAGCGGGTCGAGCGGGTAATCTCCTGCTCGAGTGTCGCGTAGAGGTAGCGGGTGTTGTAGAGGCCGGTGAGCGGGTCGAGATAGGCGCGCTCCTCGGCGGCGGCGTAGAGCGCGCCGTTCTGGACGGCGATGCCCGCCTGCACGGCGAGGAAGGCCGCCCGCTCGCGCAGGTCCTGGGAAAAGGGCGCCGCGGGCGCGTGGCGGAGAAGCAGCACCGCCCCGATGTTGGGCGAGGTCGACGCCTCGCGGCCTCGGGATGCGCGCGGGACCGGCACGAGAAGGAGCCGGGGCGGCTCATCGATCTCGCCCTTGAGGACGTCGCTCAAAGACGTCCAGAGGTCCGGGTCGATCGTGTCGTCGATGGGCCGGGCGTTCGAGGAGAGCCGCCCCTCGAGCATGGGCGTGAGCCGGTGCGCAAGGTGCTCGGCCATCTCGGCCGACATCCCCCGCATCGCGCGAAGACCCAGCACCCCGCGCTCGGCATCGGCGAAGATGCCGACGGCTGCATTGCTGCCGGTCTCGCGCATCATGGTGTCGAGAGTGAGCGGGTAGATGTCGGAGAACAGGAGCGAGGCATTGAGGGCGCGTGCCGAATCGACCAGCCGCAACGACTCGACCCGTTCCGCCGCCACCTGGCGCAGGCGGCGCTCCGCGCGCCGAAGGGCGCCCCGCAGCGCCGGCTCGGTTACGGGATCCCCGATGCAGACCGTCGCGCCCGCCTCGTAGGCCATCGCAGCTTGATCGAAATTCGGCTTGGGCAGCACCGCCACGACGGGCATGAGCGGATAGAGCGATCGCAGCCGTTCAGCGAGCGTCAGCTCCTGTTTCTCGAAGCGGGCGATCACGACCGTCGGCTGGGATCGTTCGACGGCGCGCAGCGCCGCATCGTCGCACTCGGCCACGATCGGCGTCCAGCCGAGGGCCCGCAGCAGGCGCGATAGCCCCTCGGCGGCGCGCTCGTCGGCGCTCGCGATGAGGGCACGGGCGCCCTTGCCCGAGACCTCCTCGAGCCCCTCCCCCCGCGTCTCCACGGGGGCGGACCTTTTGCGATCGGGCCCGCTCACGAGCCTCCTCCCTCAGGGGTTTTTCCCCCTCGCCGTGCCTCGCCCGCAGGCGGGGCGCAATTGAACAATACGCCTGTTCTCCTTCCTTTACGGCTGATCGACCGCTGCCGTTGAACGAAAATTTCCCCTGCTCCCGGGTGACAGAAATCGGCCCCGCCAGGCCTGCCTGCGCCGAGGGTGACCGTGATCGCGCCGTGGCGGTCGGTCCGGAAAACGCGGGCGCCCGCCCTCTCCAGGCGACGGAATGCGCCGGGCGCCGGAAACCCGAAGCGGTTCCAGGCGCCGGCCGAGATGACGGCGACCCGGGGCCGGACGGCCGCCAGAAACTCGGCGTGGGAGGATGTATCGCTCCCGTGGTGGGGCACCTTCAACACGTCCGCGCGGAGATCGCCTCCGGCCCGGATGAGCTCTTGCTCGCCGTCAAACTCGATGTCCCCGGCAAGCAGCAGCCGGGCACCACCCGAGTTCACTCTCAACACGAGCGAGCGATCGTTCCAGCCCCCGCGCCGCGGGAGCTCACCCGATGGCGCATTTCGACGAGAACGTTCACGCGGCGGCCCGAGCACCTCCACTCGCGTGCCGCCGGCAAGGCGCCGCAGGTCGCCGCGCGCGAGGGCGTGCACGGGAACGTGCTGCCGGCGTGCCGCTGCCAGCAGCGATGCAATCCCCCCCGCCTGCTCGGCGCCCGCCGGTATCCATACCTCCCCCACGCGGAACCCCTCGAGCACTGCCCGGGCGCCGCCGGCGTGATCGGCGTCGGGATGCGTCACAGCGAGGACGTCGAGTCTGCGAATCCAACCGGCGCGCAGCGCGGGGCCCAGGACACGCTCGCCCGCATCGAACCGCCTGCCGCCCGGAAGCGTGAAGGCGGGACCCGCATCGACCAGCATCCTTGCTCCCTCCGGCGTCTCGATGAGCGCCGCATCGCCCTGCCCGACATCGAAGAAGCGCGCACATAGTGCAGAAGGCGGCTGCAGGTTCCACGCATGCAGGGCCGCGGCGCCCAGGCTCGTCACCAGGCCCGCGCCGAGAAGCGCGCGAGCGCCGCGCCCGCCGCCCCGGAGCAGGAGCGGGATCGCGGCCGCCACAAGATAGAAGGCGGCGGTATCGATGTGCGTGAAAGGAGGGAGGGAAAAGGTGGACCAGGGAGCGGCGCCGAACCACGTCGCCGCGGCGGAGGCGGCGTTAGCGAGATGTGCGGCCGCGCGGACGAGGAGCGCCGCGGCGCCCGTCCAGACCGGATGGCAGGCCGCCGCCAGGAGCAGGAGCGGCAACACCAGCCCGCCAAGGAGCGGCAGGACGACCAGGTTTGCGAGCGGCGCCACCAGGGAGACCCTGCCGAACACGTTGGCCTGGATAGGAAGTGTCGCCAGCGTCGCAACGATCGAGGCAAACGCCATGCCCGCTAGCCACCTGCCCGCTCGCCGCCAGGCTCCCGGGGGGCGTCTCCCCGGGAGCGCCCCCGCGCGCCAGCACCAGAGAAGCCCGCCGACCGACGCGAAGGAGAGCTGTACACCCGCCTCGAAGACGCGCGCAGGGTCGGCGACCGCCAGGCAGCCCGCGGCAAGCCAGAGGGCGTGCCAGGCGTCAGCACGCCGGAGAAGCAGCGCGCCTCCGGCGAGCGCCGATGCCATGAGGGCCGCCCGCATCGCCGGATCGGCAGCCCCGGCCAGGAACGCATAGCCCCAGGCGGCAGCCAGTCCCACGACGATTCCGCCCCGGGCCGCGCCGCCCCCGGCCGCCAGCCCGGGCGCGCCTTTCAATAGCCGTCGGGTCAGGGCGCCGGCCGACAGCGCAACCAGGGCAACGTGCAGCCCCGAGACGGCAAGCACGTGCGCCACGCCGGCGCGCGCGTAGGACTCACGCAGCGCAGGCGAGAGCTCGCCTCGCTCCCCCAGGAGGAGCGCACCGAGCAGCGGCGAGGCGCTCCCGCCCTCCCTGCGAAGAAGCGCGCGCAGGGCGCGGCGTGCCCCCGCCAGCGGGGACGGCCGCCAATCCCGTCCGGCGAGCCAGACGAGGGCTTCCGGCGATTCGACGAAGGCCACTCGCCGGATGCCCTTGCGCGCGAGCGCGCGCGGCCGGTCGGCGCTGCCGGGGTTGTGGTAACGCCGCGGCTCCCGAAGCTTCGCGCGAAACCGCAACCGATCTCCCGCGCGCTTCGAGGGAACCTCGCCGGCCAGATAGACGATCAGACGACCGCTTGCCCTCCGGTGGCCCGCCGGAAGTGCGATCTCTTTTACGTCCACGAGAAGGCGCGCGCCGCCGTTGTCACTGACCGGCGTGCCGGCAAGTTCGCCCTCGATGGCCGCGTCGACGGGCGCGCCGCATTCAAAAGGCGTCTCACAAAGGATGCGCGCGAGATCAGAGGCGGGCAGTGGCGCAGTCCATCGGGCGGGAAACGCCGCGCCTGCCAGGAAGGCACCGAGTATCAGCGCGCCGAGAACGCTGGCGGGGCGGCGGAGCCGAAGCGCCAGCAGCCCGCAGAGCGGCGCGCCGATCAGTCCGGGAAGCGAGAGAAAGGGCGCTGCATCACCGGCGGCGATGCCCGCCAGGAGCGCGGCCGTGCTGAGTGCGAGGGTCTGTCGGACCATGGTTCCGACGAGGCCCGGGCGGGGCTGGCAATCAGGGGGCGGGGTGATTCAGGGGCGCGCTCAGGACGGGCGCGAAGATTGGCGGATCCTACGGGATGCGAGCGCGGCGAGCAAGATCACCAGAAGGGCGCTTCCCAGCGGCCCCATGGCGGGCGCATCCAGCGGAAACGAGTCCGGATCGAGCGGATCGGTCCCCCTGGCGATCTCCACGCCATCGGGAAAACCATCATCGTCGGTGTCGGGGTCCGATGGATCCAGACCCAGCGCCGGCTCATCCACGTCGTCGAGCAGATCGTTGTCGTTGTCCGGATCGCAGGCGTTCCCCCTGTTATCGGCATCGATGTCCGCCTGGGACGGGTTGTAGGTGTGCGGGCAGTTGTCCGCGCCGTCGAGGAACCCGTCGGCATCGGTATCCTGCGTGTTGGCAAAGGTCCCCTTGGTGTACTCCGCGGCGTTCGTGACACCGTCGCCGTCGTTATCCTCCATTCCGTCCGAAGTTCCGTCGCCGTCGCTGTCGCGCAGCATCGGATTTGTCTGCGTGATGATCTGCTCGTACTGCGACGACAATCCGTCGAGATCCATGTCGGCCAGCGAGTGAATCGTAACGGCGGTCTGAACTGCCTGGCCGGAAAGCGCGTTGCCCGCGGCGTCTGCGAAGCCCCTGGTCGGCGTGAAGGCGTTGAAGCCGAGCATGAGGGATCCCGGTTTCAGAACGCGAAAGACGACGCTCGCCACGTAGAGCTGGCCCGGGCCCACCGGCGGGCCCAGGTTCGAATCGACGATGCCCCGCACCTCGCCCGAAAGGTTGTCGACCTCGGCCGGACGAACGAGCGCATCGTCGCCGTCGAAGAGATCCAGACCCGATACCACGAGGGCTTTCAGAATCGTGGGGTCGTAAGTCACGTCCACGTCGTAGGCCTGGATCGGGGAAGTCGTGTTGACCTGCACGTACATCGTGACGAGGACGCCGTTGGCGAAAAAGAAGGCCGCCGGATTGGGGAAGAACTCGAGCGTGACCTGTGCCTGCACCGTCCGCGCAGGTAGAGAAGCCCACAGCGGCGCAGCAAGAAAGAGCGCAAGCATTCCCGCCGACAGGCGATGCCGTCGCGCCATCACGGCCCCCCCGCGGCGGGCCGGCCCGAATTCTCTCCCGCGGCCCGCAGGAACTGCTTTCGGAGAGCCGACCCCGCGGGCGCCGCCAGGCCGAGGGCACGGAGCCTGGCTCTCCCGGCGGCATCAAGCGCGCAGCCGGCCTGGCAGCGGCGCTCGAGATCGGCGATGGCATCTTCCTGAACGCGCGGCGCTGAATTTCCCGCCTGATGAACGAGAGTGTTCAGCACGTCCGAATTCTCCCCCGAACGGAGCGCCACGACCATTTCCTTCACCGGCGCCTCCAGCGCGGGATCGAGCACGCCGGCCGCAGCACCGTCGATTCGCCAGAGCCGCCTGCCGGCCACGCCCGCGCGCCTGTAGAAGGGGAGATCGGGCACGGGCGAAAGGAACAGGATGGCGCGCTGTCCCGCCTCGAGAGCGGACGGATTCTCGTGGGAGGGAATCCAGATCACGAGCGGTCCCTTCGGCGCCCTGCCCTTGAGCACCCGTTCGATCTTCAGCGCGAGGACGGTCCCCGTGGACGCCGCGGCCGGGCTCTTACCCGGCGCTTCGTGCACGGTGCCCAGGACCACGAGCGCCGAGGTCTCGGCCAGATAGCCGATGGACTCCGAGCCGCGGGGGGCGAAAGCGGCGAGCAGCACCACGAGGACCACGAGGGCCGTCAGACGAAACGCGCGTGCAGCCCCGTCCCATCCGCCGTGCGCGCCTCTCGCTGTCGCTGCATGCCGAACCATTTCTCGAGCCTTTCTCCAACCGCGGCCTCCCGCGGAATACGATGCTACTGGACCGTCAGATGGTCCTCGATGACCACCGACTGATCGTCCGGGGTTTCGACGAGCACGTCGAACAGCCCGGTCCCGACCTGGAATTGGACCAGCGTGCCGGTGATGCACGTCCCCACCGGGCAGGTGGGGGGCATGCCGAGCAGAACGTTCTGCACGACGCGCGGCGGGAACCCGTCCTTGAGCAGGAGCACGTCCGGCGTCCCGAAGAACCCGGAACCGAAGACGGTGATATTGACTGTCCCCGCGCTGTAGATCGCCGGATTGGGCAGGACGTTCGTCAGGGTCGGGGCGGGCTGCAGAGGGCCCGTGATGCCGCTCTTGAGCATCAGTTCGTTGCGCAGATAGGCATCACTGAGATCCCGGAAGCGCGGCAGCGGTTCACCCGCCTCCCCCACGATCTCCTCGTAGTTGAAAGAGCCGCCGCTGTTCATCATCCAGTTTTCCGCGGGTGTGCCGCCCATCGATGTCATGTTGTGAAATGCACCGTCGCCCCAGAGGCCCGCCGGGGCCGCGGTGGCGGCCGTGAGGCCGAGCGTGTGTCCGTTTTCATGCGCCGCGATCACCCCGGCGAAGCGCGCAAAGGTCTCTACCCCCGCGTTGATCGTGTTCCACCGCGCCAGTTCGGCCGGCAGGGCCGAGCCCGGATCGAAGCCGGACGCGAGCACGGTGGCGTCCAGCGGATCCTCCCCTACCGGCGTGCCGCCGGCCGAAGCCCGCAGGGGATTGAAGACGGCCTGGAAGTTCGAGTTCGCCTGGAAGAAGAGGAACTCCCGCGGAAACACGCCCCAGGGTGATCCTATGAAACAGGTGTCGGAGCCCGTGGCCGCGTTGTTCATGTCGAAGGGGGTGAGACCGAATGCCGTTCCCCCCAGGGGGTCCTCGCCGCCCACGCATATTCGCGTCGCGCCCAGCGTGAAGAGATCGCTGAAAGCCACCGTCGCCGAATCGGGAAGGAAAGTTCCGGCGGGATCCTGCCCGTAGAAGGACCGGATGATCTCGAGGATGCGCACGACAACGTCTGTCCGGACAAGGGCGCTCAGCGAAGGAAAAACCAGCGAGCCCAGCCCGAAGGCTCTCAGATCCTCGTCGAAGTCGTTCCCGCCCACGGCATCGCGGTCCTGATCGAAATCGAGGAAGACCTTCTGTCCGGCGCCGACGGGCGGGGTGATCTTCCATTCACGGGAAGCCAGGCCGTAGGAGGGGATCGAGAAGACATCCCCTTTCTGGTTCTGGATCGAGAAGGAGAAGAACACGTTCACTGGCGGAAACGCTTCGACGGCGCTCACGCGCCAGGATCCGCCCGAGGGGGTTTTGGTGAAGAGCGGCGCAAGCTCGGCGCCGGCCGAGAGGAGTCCGGCGGGTTGCGTTGCCATGACGCTGAGCGACGGAAGATCGATGAGCGGCGCGCCCGGAGGGTTGGCAATGCGGAAGTCGAGGGAGAAACCGCTCTCCGGAACGGCCAGCACGTCGTTGAATTCGTCGGGAATGTCGTTCGCGGTGAGGAAAACAGTCGCCGGCGCCACGGCCGTGGGGGTCTGCCCCGCGTTGCCTGACAGGATCGCCAGATCCTGGAAGTTGATCAACCCGTCGCTATTCAGATCTCCGCCGGCGTCGTAACCCGGATCAGCGGAGTCTGTGGCGTAGACGGTAACCAGCAAGCCGACGTCAACAGCGTCGATGACGCCGTCACCGTTCAGGTCTCCCAGGACCTGGGGCCACGCCGGCCCGGCCCCGCCCAGAAGCAGCAGGGCGATCGTGAGCGCTGCCACACCAAGTCGAGGGGGTCGCGGCCGGACGCCCCGATCCGTTCCAACCCTGAAGTTCGCAAACATTGCGCGGTTCCATTCCAGTCCAGGGCCCGGAAACTCCCCCCCCAGAAGGACCCTCCGTATTCATAATACCGTTTTTCACTCCCCTGGGGCGCCTTGCGGCCACAAAAAAGGGAGGCCCGGGGCTCGCAGCGAGCTCCGACCGCCTCCCGCGCCGTGCCGCAATTGCCATCCGCTTCTAGGCGCTCCGCCCCCGCTGTTTCCTGCCCCGAAGAGCGAGGCCCATGAGGCCGGCTCCCAGGAGCGCCAGCGTCGAAGGTTCTGGGACCGGCGGCTGGACGTACAGATTATAAGTCGCCGATGAGGTGTTGAAGCTGTTCGAGAAGAACTGTTCCGGGACGAGCGATGCGACGATGGTCACGTGAAACATCCCGCTTACCTTCGTTCCCACGCCACCGAAGCTGCTGGCGAGGCTCCCACCCGTGATCACCATTTCGTTTGTGCCGAACTGCGGGTCGAAACTCCCGAAATTGATAAGGCTGATGAGGGAAAACTGATTCGCGATCGACGTGACATCGATGAAGTTGATGTTCAGCGTCAGAAGCGGACCGCTGCCATCCCAGATCTAGAGGTCCGGAAGGCTGTCCGGGGTGCCTACGAACCGCGTCCCGACCGTGCCGGCCGTCTCGCCGCCTTGCATTTGCATTTCGATGTGGAGCGACTTGCCGGCAAGAATAGACGGCGTCGGCGGGCTGATCGTGAGGCCGTCCCCGCCGGTGGCAGTATTGAAAATACCCGGCGACCCGACCGTGAAGTTGCTCGTCACGTCGGTGCCATGGATCAGGATAATGGATGCGGTGGAACTGGCGGGCGCGAGGATGGCGCCTACGAAGCCCAGAACGCAAAGGACGCGACTCCTCATGGAGCCCCGACTCCCCGTTGTGACCACCCGGTCACCAAGGACTTCTTTACTGCTATTTACGGCTTCAGTGCTTTACTGAACCCTTCTTGCGCAGCTTCTTGCGCAGCTTCCTGCGCGCCAGCAGGGCTAGTCCGCCGCCCATCAGGGCGAGGCTGGAGGGCTCGGGATTGGCGGCGGGCGGCGGGTCGATGTAGAGGTCGAAGGTCGCAGCTGTGGTTGAGAAGCTGGAGGAGAACACCGTTCCGGGCACGTAGGTGCGCACGAAAGTCATGTTCATGAAGAGGTTCGCCAAGCTTCCCACGCCGCCGAAATCGTCCGCAAGCGTCCCGCCTACCACCGTCAGCTTGTTCGTGCCGAAGCTGAGATCGTGAGAGCCGAAGTTCACGACCGTGAAGATGCCGAAGTTGCCGGAGGCCGAGGTGACGTCGATGAAACTGATGTCGAGGGCCAGCAGCAGCGTTGCGCCGTCGGTGATCCGGACGTCGGCAAGGCCGTCAGTGGTGCCCACGAACCGCGTGCCCGTCGTGTTCGCCGTCTCGGATCCGCTCATCACCATGTCGATGTGGAGCGATTTCCCGGTAAGCGACGCGGGGCTCGGAGAGACCGTTGTCGCCTCCCCTCCGGTTGAGGTCGTGAAAATGTTCACGCCGCTCGTGAAGCTGGTGGTCACGTCCGAAGCGCGAATATCGACGAAATCAGCCCAGGCGCCCTCGGGCGCCGCCAGCATCGCCACTCCCAGGCACATCACGAATAACAGAACGCGTCTCATATTGAAGCTCCCCATCCCCAGCTCCTTTTTAATGACGCTCTTGCACTCCCTTCGTTGCGAAGGGAGCTATTTTCTTCGCAGCCTGCGGCGTGCGAGCCACCCGAGCCCGAGCCCCAGGAGCGCCATGCTCGAGGGTTCGGGGATCGGCTGAAAAGCGGATGCTCCAAGCGGTATCACCGACCCCGTCACGTGAGCCGTGAAGCTCGAATCAAACACCTGCGTGTCACCCGGCGGGTTCAGCAGCCCCGGCACGAGGCTCGGGGCGAAATTGTCGATCCCGCCGCTCACGAACGAGAGGGAGCCCGACGGCCCGTAAGCCTGGATGAACTGGGCATCCCCGCCGGTCGTCGTGAAGAGCCCGGTCAGCGAGAAGGTCTGCGCCGACAGGCTCGTGTCGATCGTCGAGCTGAGCGTGATAGGCGTCGCGCCGAAATCACCGCTCAGCATCAGGCGGCCGTCCTGCTCGGCATCGTAGCCGTCACTCTCCGGGTCCGCCGTTCCAATGCCCGCGCCACAACCTGCCCCGGGGCAGTTCGGCGCGTAGAGCCGGATGTCTGTAGTTCCCGCCACCCCGGCAAACGTCGCCGAATAGTTGTACAGGGTGCCACCGAGCGGCGTGATCGACTCGCTCACAAAATCCATGTCGAAAACGAACATCCCGCCGTTGATCTCGGTCAGGATCTTTGTCGTCGGTACCGCAACCAGGAGGCTCGTTGCAAAACCGGTCGCCGTCAGCACGCCCGTGGTGCTGTTGTAGCTCACCCCTGTGAGGCTCGAGTCGTAGGTGAGCGACTGTACGACGTCACCCGTCTGGAGCCCGTAGTACGAAGCAGCCCTGGCTGTTCCGGGACCGCCGGCCATCACCGCGATGAATAACCCTGCCGCGATGATCACCCTCCACCCAACCGAATACATGATTCCTCCGCGTCTCCCCGCCACCGCAGGCACCCCAAGGGAAAGGCACCGGCGGTAAACTCGTGGATTCCAAGTAGGGGCGGTTACACTTGTATTGCGAAAGCCGCGACACGGGCCGTTTGCGAAGCAGACGCGAATGGACTCGAGTGGATGGTCGCCCCCGACACATCCTTCCAACCACTGCCATGTGATGCAAGAAACGTGCAAAAAGTCCGGAATCTCGGGGTTTTTTAGAGGCTCCCGGAAGGCTTTGAAATTGTGCGGGTTTTTTCTCCGGCCGGCAGCCGCCCCCAGGACCCGCCCGGTCACCCGTCGGGGGGAGGGGAAAAAGTTTTCCCCGATTCTGAAGTTTTTTCCCCTTTTTGGGAAAAGCCGGTCGTCCGCTCGGGAGGCCGAAAACGGCGGAATCTGAGCGGGATTCATCGGTGTGAGCAACATTTGAGAGTGTGGCTCTCAGGTCGTCCCGAGGGTCGAATCCGCTCGCCGCCAGAGCCCCGGAAGACCCTTTCCGAAGGGTCCCCATTCCGGCGGCGCCCTCCTCCCTGTAAAGTTCATCTCTCCGCCGCCTTTCCAGCGCCGGGCCCTGACGGAAGGACGAATCTTCGTTGCTGACCTATACCCTTTTTGCCTTTCTCTCGGGCGTCACGGCGCTCGTCTATCAGGTCGTCTGGACACGAGAGGTCGCCCTCTTCCTCGGGAGCCAGATCGAAGCCATCTCGATCGTGCTGGTCGCCTTCTTCGGAGGGCTGGCGGCGGGCGCGCGCTACTTCGGCGCTCGGGCCGATCGGGTGCGCGCGCCGCTGCGTTTGTTTGGAATCCTCGAGGGCGCCGCCGGGGCGCTCGCAGCTGCCTCCCCCGCGCTGCTCCAGTGGCTCGCCGCGTCTCCACTGCTCGGCCTGCCTCCTCCCGCGCGCTTCGCGATCGCGGCCGCCGCCCTCTTTCCCGTCGCGTTTCTCCTGGGAGGAACCGCGCCCGCGCTGCTGCGCGCGGGCGTGCGCGAGATCGCGCGCACGGCGGCCGGGGTCGGCTGGATCGTCGGCGCGAACACGGCCGGGGCGGTGCTGGGAGTCGGCGTGGCGATTGCAGCCATCCCCGCCTGGGGGCTGCGCGCCACTCTCTCCACGGCCGGCGTGACGGCACTGTTGCTGGGCGCGGCCGCGTTCTTTCTCGCGCGGCCGATGAAGCATCCCGCGTCTTCCAGCGAACCGCCTTTTCGAATTCCGACGATGCCGCTCGCGGCCGCCTTCGCCGCGGGCATCGCAACGCTCGTCTACGAGGTCCTGGCGGCGCGCGCAGCCGCCCTGCTCCTCGGATCGACGCTCTATGCCTGGGGCTGCGTGCTCGCTCTCCTTCTCGCCGGCCTAGCACTCGGAACGGCGATCTTCGGTCATCGCGCCGGCCGCACGGCGCAGCCCGAGCTCGAACTGGGCCTCATCGAGAGCGCCGCCGCCCTCGCCATCGCTGCGGAATTGATCTGGTTCGTTCCCGACTACGCGCTTCCGGCGGCAGGACTCTCGGGGTGGACGGGCGGGCTCATCGCGCTGTCCGTCTTTCCGCCGGCGATTTTCATGGGCGGCGCCTTTCCTTATCTGGTGCGACTCTCGGTGGGAAATCTCGGGACGCTGGGAAGAGCCTTCGGCACTGTCAGCGCGCTCAACACGGCGGGCGGCATCGCCGGCTCCCTCCTGGCCCCCTTTCTGCTCCTTCCCGCCCTGGGGCTACTGAAGAGTCTGCTGTTCTGCGCCGGCCTGAACGGCCTCCTCGGGGCCGTCTTCCTCTTGCGGGGATCGGTCCGACCGCGCCAGGGATGGGGGCGCGCTGCGCTGGTGGTGCTGTGAATCGCGCTCGTGGCGGCGCCTTCATTGCGTCCACCCACCGCGATCCCCGGCCGGCGGGTCGTTCACGTCGACGATGGACGGCAGGCGAGCGTCGCGGTAGTGCGGTCGCCGGTGGGACGCGATCTCATCGTCGACGGGGATCCGGAGGCGGGCACCGCCTGGGACGCTCTCGAGACGGAAGTGCTTCTGGCCCTGGTTCCCCTGGCGCTGAAACCCGGGGCCAGGAGCTTCCTCGAGGTGGGCCTCGGCTCGGGTATCACCCTGGGGACAGCCGCGCGATTCCCGCTCGAGCGGATCGACTGCGTGGAGATTGCGCGATCGGTCATCTCGGCGGGCCGTTTCTTCGAACCGGAAAACAACGGCGTCACCTGTTCGGGGGATCCGCGCGTGCGGATCATTCACGCCGACGGTCGCGCCTACCTCGCTCTCCACCAGGGCGCCTACGATGTCGTCGTCGCCAATACGCTGCATCCCTGGTCCGTCGGCGCGACCGGGCTCTACTCGCGCGAGTACTTCGCCCGGGTGCGCGGCGCGCTGAGCCGGGGCGGCATCGCCGCGCAATGGGTGCTCATCGCGCGCATCGGCGCCGACCAGACCGCCGCGATTGCGCGGACATTCTTCTCGATCTTCGAGAACGGGGGAGTGTTCTGGGGCGCCGAGAATCTGCTCCTGATCGGCAGTGACGGCCCGGTGACAACGCCTCAGGGCATGCCGATCACGAAGGCCGGCGGAAAAGGGCTCGGGGAGATCCTGCGCGAACTCGGCCTCGAAGAGGAATTCGGCGAGATCGCTTTCAGGCGCATCGCAAGCGCGTCGGCTGCGCGGGAAGCACTGGGAGGAGGACGGCTGCTCACCGACGACGTTCCCTGGCTCGAAATGGAGGGCGCCCGGCGGCGCAGCATCCGCCCCGGGGAAGGCACGCTGGCGCTCCTGAATCGAATTGCGGTGGCGGGCGCCAGGGACGACGAGCGAGCGGCGACGATCGCTCTCTGGATCGAAAGCCGCTTCGCCCGCGCAAGTGGACTCGAGGAGAAAGCAGATCGCCTCGAGCGAAAAGCGGAAGAGGCCGGGTTGCAACTGGCCAGGCGATTTCGGCTGAGACGTCTGGCCGGACGCGCGGCGGAGGCTCTTCGCGTCGAGCGGCCCGCGGAGGGCATCAAGAAGCTCCACGCCCTCCTCGCCGAGGCGCCGGATCAGCGGGACGCCGGTTATGCGCTGGCCATGGCCCTGCAGGCAGGCGGCGACAGCGCAGCCGCGCGCGAAACGCTCGAGGGCGTGATGCGCGACCACCGGGGCTTCGCCCCGGGCTGGAACGCGCTGGGGATCCTCAGACGCGAAGCCGGTGACGGCACTGGCGCGCGGGAGGCTTTCGACCGTGCGCTGGAGGCGGATAGCTACTTTCCAGAAGCCCTCGCGAACGCCGGGCTCGTCGCGGCCGAGGCGGGAGACTATCCGACCGCGCTCAGAATGCTCGCCCGGCTGCGAGCGATCACGCCTCTCGGGCCGACGCCGGAGCTGCGCGCCCTGGAAACCGCGGTGAAGAAAGGCTAAACTGCATCTTTACCTTCCCGCTAAAGCTTCGGGCGCGGAATCTCGACAAGAATCCCGGCTTCCTCGCACGCCATCCAATGGTTAACGCGCCCGGCGACGCTTCCGGTCGCTCAGTGGTCCCCTGTCCGGCTCGCTTGACTAAAAGCCAAGTGATGATGAATAGTTGGAACGGGGGCACCGCTAGCGGAGACGTTCAGCACACGATGCCCAGCTCACTCTCACCCCCGAGAGGGATCAGGACTCTCGGTCGCGTTCTCGCCCAAATACTCCTGATCGTCGCCCTTTTCGCGATGGCGCCCGTGCCGGCCTCCGCTTCGGACGAAGCCGTGAGGGAGGCCGCTCTCCGGGACTATATCCACGGCATGACCACCGAGATTGCCCAAGCCGAAGTCGGTCCGGCGGGTGTGCCGGCGCTCATCGAGCTTCTCGCCGATCCTGAGTTTCCCCGGCGCGACAACGTCGTGGCCTTCCTGACCTATCTGGGGGGGCCTCGCGCCACGCAGGCCCTGCTCGCGCTCCTGCGCGATCCGCCCGCTTCCGTCAGCATCCCCGAGGAAGACCGCGCCCTCCTGCTCGCGCCTCAGGCGCTGGGGCACATCGCCTCGCGGGGGCACGTCGCCGCGTTCCAGGCATTGCTGACCATGACGGCGGACGGGGGGGGCGGTGGCGTCCTCGCGCAGGCCGCCGTGAGGGGATCGCGGCCGGAAGCGCTTCGGGATGATCTGCTGGAGATGGCGCTCCGGGGACTCGCTTACTCCCGCCAGGAAGGCGCCCGCGCCCGCATCACGGAGATCGCCGACGGCGCCGTGACGCCTGTTCCGCGAGGCCGAGCCCTCGAGCGGGCGGCGGAGCAGGCGCTGGAGCTGCTGCAGTCTCTCGAGCGCCCCGAAGACGCTCCGGCAGGCCCCCCCGGCGAGCCCATCGCCAGTGCCAGCAGCGCGGTTTCCGATACCGCCCCGACCGCGCATGAACACAACCTGGACTACGTCAATCACGTCGACCACAACGATCCCATGACGAACACGCGCCTCGACCAGGTCTTCGCCGCGGCGAACGTGCTCATTGGAGTCTCGGATTTCGCGGCGGATGTGGCGTGCTGCAACAAGCTCGCCCGCAAGGGCACGGGGGGAACCTTTGGCACGCCGGGCGACGGGCTCGACATCATCGACGACCTGAACGAGCAGATCGCGGTGCAGCTGGTCGACACCGCCCGGGCCAAGGTCGTCCGCATCATCAACTTCTGCGGGGCGCCCGGGACGAACATCATCGGGTGCTCGGGGGTCAGCGGCAACTTCATGATGCTCGTGCGCAAGACGACCCTGACGACCGAGGCCATCCTCTGGACGCACGAGTACGGCCACAACACCGGCCTCAACCACAACGCGGGCAGCCAGTACATCATGTACGCCAGCAACACGGGGAGCAACAACGGCCTGAACGCCGCCGAGTGTGACAAGCTCCACAACCCGCACATGTTCACAGAAGCCGACATGACGGACATCGGTCCCTGCGAGCCGCCGATCTGCGGGAACGCGGCCTGCGAGCCGCTGGAGAACTGCAACAACTGCGGGAGCGACTGTATCTCGGGCGGAGGGGCTACCTGCGGCAATCTGATCTGCGAAGCGGGAGACGGGGAGGACTGTGTTTCATGCGCCATGGACTGCAACGGGAAGCAGACCGGCAGCACGGGATCGCGCTTCTGCTGCGGTGACGGCGGCGGGCAATATCCGGTCCCCTGCACCGACACCCGCTGCAGCACCATGGGTTACCAGTGCACGACCGTGCCGAGCACCCCCTACTGCTGCGGCGATCTGGCCTGCGAAGGCGCGGAAACGCAGCTCAGTTGCACCATCGACTGCGGCGCGCCCCCTACCGAGAACTGGACCTTCTACGGATCTGCCGAGGGCGGAACGGTGGATTTCACCATCAGCGGCGTCATGCTGCAGATTGTCACTACCCCCGGCATGACGGCGGCCCAGGTGGCCGCCGCGGTCGCCGCGGTGATCAACGGCGACGCGACCCTGTCGAGTCTGTACATCTCGGCCTGGACAAACGGCCCTACGATGACGACGACCGGCACGATCGACGCCTACGCAGTCAACGACCCCGGTCTGAACCACAGCCTGCCCGAAATCCCGGCGCTCTCGCTCGGCGGCCTGACGCTGTCGCTCCTGGTCCTCGTCATGGGGCTGGCTCTGCGCAGGCGAAAGCGCGCCTAGCGACGCCCGGCCAGGGGTTCAGGACGCAGGGTCGCAGGCGTCGCCGGTCGGCATCGCTTCCGCACCGACAAGGACATCCTTCCCCCGAACCTTCACCCTCACCTTGGGGGCATGCCGGCTTTCGGTCGGGTTCACCCAGATCTGCCCGATGGTGTGCTCCGCGATCAGCGGATCGTGGTTCTTGTGCGCCTCGGGGTCGAGCGCCTCCTCGGAATCGTAGATCCGGACGCTCATCCTCGGAGCGTCGCAGTTGGCTTTCAGAACGTCATCGGCCAGCTCGCTCAGCTCGGCGGCGGAGGCAGAGGGATCGACGACGATGGTCATCCCGACGACGCGCTTGGCGCTGCCATCGTCGTTGCGCCCCCATACCTTGGCCACGCGATGCGGAACCTGGCTCCGCGGATAGCCGCGCGGTAACGGGGCGCTCTCCGCACCCGCGTCGGGCGGGGCCTCCTGCAGGTCCGGCTCTCCCTCTTCAACCCCACCTTCGGGCACCACCGGCACCGCCGACCCGGCCGGAACCGGGGCCTCAGGCGGGCCTGGAGCCACCTCGGGCACCTCCACGGTTTCATCCGTAACCGGCGGAGTCGTCCGCTCGCGGTTCAGAAGGAAGATGGCGAGCGCCCCGGCAATCAGCAGCGCCAGGATCAGGAGGGTGACGGGATTTTTCATGGCTCCACCGTTACCCCAAGAGAGCCGAAATGGCAACTGCCGGCCCCTTTCGAGGCCGGCAGCCGCCGGTCTTGCTTTCGTTCGCGGACGGACAGCCCCGCGAGCGATCTGGTTACGGCATACTGTTGATGACGCTGATGCCGTTGTTCACGTCATCGGCGCAATCATGCGCGTCGTGCTGAAGGTCCTCGTTACCCGACGTGATGTCCGAGATGGCCTGGGTGAGCGCGTCGCCAACCGTCAGGTTGTCGCCGCAGGCGTTGTGGATGATCCAGTTCCCGTCGAACAGCTTGCACTTCAGGTTGTTCGGGAACAGATCGCCCGCCGCCATGTTGAGGCACCACGCGGCCAATTGCTGCTCGCCGCGGATCAGGATCGACCGCTTCCCCTTGCTGGAGAGCTGCGTGAGCAGATCGGCCTCGTCGGTGAACACCGGCTGGCAGAGCGCCACCGCCGCCGTCACGACCTGGTCGAAGTCCGGATCGGGGAAGTACTGCGTCGTGCCCTTCTTCTCGTCGTAGCGGTTCTTCCACCAGCCGATGGTGCAGGGCATGGCGTCACCGTCTTCCATCTGGGGCTCCACGAAGGGACCCACGCAGGTGCCAGGGGCATCGAGCGAGAGCTGTCCGTCGACCGAGACCGCGTTCTCGCTCACGAGTCCCGGCAGCAGCGCGGCCTGGATGTAGATCTGCTTGCTCACCTCACCCGGCCCGGCGGGACAGGTGAATCGGAGCCCCGGACTCACCCCTGGATTGAGGGGATCCCGAAAATCCCAGGACACCGCCGCGGCGCCGATCGTCGTGGCGACCGGGGCCACGCCCGACGATGAGGCGATGTAGCCCGCGCCCGTGGCAAAGGTCGTGTCCATGATTATCTCGAACCGGATGACCGCCGGAGCCGCACCGAGGGGCGTGCAGCTGCTTCCCGTGTAGATCAACGTGTAAACGTAGGTGTTGTTGCCCGCGAGAGGCGCCGGGTTGTTCGGGTCGTTCGGCCCGAAGACGTCGTAGGTCTTGGTGACGATGAACGCGGGCGCATCGATAACACCCGGGAAGCCGTTGGGCTCCTGGTCCACGCACTGGCCGGTGGCGAGGCCGCCCAGCCCGACCTGGGCTTGGGCCACCCCGGCCATCCCGGCGAAGGCCAGCAGCGCTGCCAGCGCAATCGCGAGGTGGCTTGTCTTAGGCATTTTTTCCTCCAAACGCCCTTTCGGGGCGGCTAGACTGAGGGAATCCCCATGCCCCCTCTGCCACTTGGGGAGGTGGCTTCGAGGGGTCGGGGGTGTCAAAAAAAATGAAATCGCCTCCAAAAAAACGGGCCAAGCCCGTTAGAGTGAGCCCGGCCCCCGACAAGTCCATGAAAAGCGCGGCCCTTGTCATTTAGCCGCGGCCGCGCCGCCGCCTTCTCTCACCCAGCCCCAGGGCGACCAAGCCCGACCCGAGCAGGAGAATCGTGCCCGGCTCGGGGATAATCTCGGCCTGAACCGTAAAGTCTGCGCCACCTACTGGGCTGAGACTGAAGCTCACCGCGTCGTACTCGAGAAGCGAAGTGGGGGAGCCGAACACAGCAAAGAGGCGGACCGTCGTCTCGCCCGTTTGGACATACCCCGCCGGTACGCCTTGGGAGCCAGGCTGCACGCCATCCAGATTGAAGCTGTACGAACTCGTGCCACCGCAGAATGGGTCGAATATATTTTGGCAGTTCGGCTCGTTCAGGATCTCCTGGTTCCCCCATAGCACCACATTCCCGTTGGGAGCCTGCTTGCCTGCGTCGGCGAAGTACCCCGTCGTCAGCGGATCGCCAAAAGTGGTCGCGCCACTCAGAAGCGTGACGGAGAGCGCGTCCAAACTGCCCGAGGTAATCGTCAAGTCAAAGATGAAGAAGTCGTTGGTAAAATTGGGCGCCGCACCGACGTAGTCCCCGACGGTCCCCGAAATTGAAAGCACCGGGTTGATTGTCCCGACCAGCCCGCTACAGATTGTCGTAATATTGTCACAACCGGTCGTACCCCCGAGAGTATCGCTGAAATAGACCGTGCTGCCTGCCGGGTTGGGGTTGGATGGGTCCATTACGGTAAAGAGCCGCGCATCCGCCTGGCCTGGCAGCAACAGGAGCGCGAAGATTGCCGCTGATAAGAGGCCGAGTGCCAGCTTGCGGTATGGACGCCGCCGCACCGTGGCGGACTGCGGATGCATCATCCCTCCAGGGATGCCCCACCGGCCGTCGGGGGGGGGTGTTTCTTAAAGACTGAGCGCAAACGACCCCGGCCCTCCAAGTGCCACTTCTGCCGAGGTCAGCCCAATACAAAGCAGATTCCGTGCCAACCTTGCGCTTCTCATCGGTTAAAAAACATCTAGTAATCTCAGCATGTTACCCAGGCCGATTCCGCTGCCTCCCCGGTCAGCATTTATTCCTGGGAAAAACTTTTCTCAATTTAGAGCATTCCCTTCCGATCTGGGAAAATCCTTTCCTCCGGCGTGAATCCGAAGATTCCAGCACTGTTTCAGCCATTCTCGCCCTCCCATTCGTTTCCGGGAAGCGCGCCATCTTGCCCGGAAGTCTCGGTTTCGGAACGCCCCTCCGGGGCCGCCGTGGGCTCCCGAAGGCGATCCTGAATCGCCCGCGCCGTTGTCGGCGTGATCCCCGGCACCTCGCAGAGTTCAGTCGCGCTTGCATCGCGAACTCTTCGCAAGCTTCCGAAACGCCGCAGCAGGAGGCGGCGGCGCCCCTTCCCGATCCCCGGAATGTCCTCGAGGGCCGAGAGCAGCGTGAGGCGGCGCCGCAGCAGCTTGTGGTAGGCGATCGCGAAGCGATGCGATTCGTCGCGAAGCCGCTGCAGGAGAAACATGGCCGGTGAGTTTGCGGGGAAGCCAACGGGCTCCTTCAGGTCGGGGATGTAAACCTTCTCCGACGTCCGCGCCTTGGCCCGGGCGCCGACCTCGGCATCGGGCGCATACTTCGCCACCGTCGCCACGCCGACCCCGTCGATTTGCAGCTCGCGCAGCACCTCGAGGGCGATGTTGAGCTGGCCCCGCCCGCCGTCGAGCAGGATCAGGTCGGGCAGATCACCGTCCCCGCCGGCGCGGCGGAACCGGCGGGCCAGGACCTCCTTCATCATCCGGTAGTCGTCCGGGCTGTCCAGCCCCTTGATCCGGAATTTCTTGTAGCGCGAGACGTCCGGGCGTCCCTCGTGGAAGGCCACGCAGGAGCCGACCGCCATCTTTCCCTGCAGGTTGCTGATGTCGTAGCACTCGATGCGGTCAGGCCGCCCGCGGAGCCTGAGGCGGTCCCGGAGCTCGTCCAGCGCAAGCTCGATGGCTTCGCGGCTGGCCAGCCGCTTGTCGAGCGCGGCGCGGGCGTTCTCGCCGGCCATCCGGACCAGCGCCGCCGGCTCACCGCGCCGCGGCGCGGTCACCCGCACCCGGCGCCCCACGCGTTCGGTCAGAAGCTCCCCGACCGCCCCCTGCCCCTCCAGCGGCATGGGCAGCAGCACCTCGGCCGGCACCACGCGGTCGCGGGCGTAGTACTGCGAGAGGAACGACGAGAGAAGTTCGGCATCGTCCAGGTGGACGCCCCGCAGCGGATAGTTGAGCCCCCCGATGAGCTTCCCCTGCCGGACGAAGAGCACCTGGACCTCGGCCTGATTTTCCTCGCGCGCGAAGCCGAAAATATCGCGATCGATCTCCTTCTCCGAGACCATCCGCTGGCGCTCGATGGTCGCCTCGACGGCGCCGATCCGATCCCTGAGATCGGCCGCGCGCTCATAGGCCTCTCCCTCCGCGGCGGCCTTCATCTGCCGCTCGAGATCCCTGAGAAGCTCCCGGCTCTGGCCGCGCAGGAACAGCGCGACGCCGCGCACCAGCTCGTCGTAGCGCGGCTTGTCGACGTAGTCGCAGCAGGGCGCGAGGCAGCGCTTCATCTGGAATTCGATGCAGGGGCGCCCGGCCCGCCGGTACTGCCGGAAGACCGGGTCCGAGCAGCTTCGCAGCGGAAATATCTTGTGGATGAGATAGACCGTCTCGCGCATGGACTGGCTCGAGGTGTAGGGCCCGAAGTAGAGCGAACCGTCCTCGCGCATGCGCCTCGTCGTGGTGAGGCGGGGGAAGGGGTCCTGCACATTGAGCCGGAGCCCGATGTAGGTCTTGGCGTCGCGCAGCTTGACGTTGTAGCGGGGGTGGTGGCGCTTGATGAGGGTGTTCTCGAGGATCAGCGCGTCCTTCTCCGTCGCGGTCACGATCCACTCGACGTCGGCGACCCTCTTGACCAGGAAGCGCACCGTCGCCCGCGTATCGCCCACGGCCTCGGCGAAGTAGCTGCGCACGCGGCTCCGGAGGCTCTTGGCCTTCCCCACGTAGATCACGCGCGCCTCGACGTCCTTCATGAGATAGACACCGGGGCCGTCCGGCAGGCTCCGGAGCTTCTCCTGGAGGTGCCTGCCGGGGCTCGTCTCGGGAGTCTTTTGGGGAGACATGGCCGGAAGTATATCCCAGGGGCTCGCCCTGGGGTTTGCCCAGGGGTTCGCTCATGACCGCGCTTCAGCGGGGGCGCATCACTTCGCCGTCCCAGAGGACCGAGGCGGGTCGTCCCAGATCGTGGAGGGCGTCAATCCAGACGAGCGGGATGAAACGCGCTTGCCAGCGCCGCCACTGGCCGAGATCCTCGTAGCGCGAGATGGAGGCGAACCAGATCGCGCCGCCGAGGGCGAGCGCGGCGATGCCCGCCACCCCCGCGCGGAGCAAGGGGCGCAGCGCCGCCGGAGCGATCATTCGCGCCGCGGCCAGCGCGGCGGCCGCGAGCGCGGC
>JAUYMQ010000241.1 GCA_030698575.1 Deltaproteobacteria bacterium | reverse complement strand
TCGAAGCTCGTCTACGTCCTCGTGATGAATTTGTCGGAGCTCATCCGGGGCGCGGACGCGTTCCGGGTGTCGCTCGTTCTGGCAAAAACGATGTACTTCGACGGGAGCCGCGCGGGTTTCGCGCTGCCGCAGGGCTACCCTCCGGCGCCCGGGCTCGTCCTTGCCTGGTTCGAGATGCTTCACGGCCGCTGGAACGAGTATGCGGTAAGCCTGGCCCAGTGGAACTACTACGCAGCGATGTTGCTTCTCTTTCACGCGGGTCTTCGCCGGCTCGTGTCGCGATCGCTGTCGCTCGTGGGCGTCTACCTGCTGTCGGCCTTCCCGCTCTTTCTGACCCATGCCGCGCTCGCCGGGTACGCAGATCTTCCGATGGCCCTCTATCTCACTGCGGCGGGGATCTTCCTGCACCGGTACGCGCGCGAGGGAGGAGCGAACGACCTGCGGCTCGCAATCGTCTTCTCGCTCTGCCTCCCCGCGATCAAGCTCGAGGGTGTGACTTATCTTCCGATCGCGCTGTTCTGCATGGGCGCCGCGGTGGCCGTCCGCCGGGGTCTCGTGAGGCCCGCCGCGATAGCGGGCGTTGCAACTTTAGCCGCTGCCCTGGGCCTGGCCGCGATCTTCCTGCTCGAGGCCCGCTACGGTACCGAGGGACCGCCGGTCCTTGCGGCCGTCTGGGGGAATCTCGTTCCGGGCAACCGCATGGGCGAGATCGCCGGGCCGCTCGTCGATCACTTTTTCTGGGGGTTCAACAACTGGATGCTGGCGGGCACACTCGTCGCGATGGCCTTTCCGCTGCTGGCCTTGCGCGCCGGACGCGGGGAGGATCTCCCGCTGGCGCTCTACGGCGGGGCGTTGCTCGCGACCTTCGCCTATCTCTACGGGGTGGGAGGCGCTTATCTCTGGCTGGTCAACGGCACGGTGGTGAATCGAACTTTCTTGCAGATTCTTCCGATCTTGCTCTACGGTGTCCTGGTCTTCGCCGAGCCGATCCTCGATCCGGATGGCGCCGGCAACGCGCCGCCCGGACCCTGGGCGAGGCGGGGCTGAGGAGGCGTGCATGGGCCGCAGGGACGTGCCGGGGAAGGGAATGGGGCGCTGGCATCGCCTGTTCTTGACGGCGCTCCTGGCCTGTATCGCGGCGTCGGGATGCGGCGCCGGGGATCGCCCTCGTCCGGACGTGATACTCATCACGCTCGACACGACCAGGGCCGACCACATCGGCGCCTACGGCTACACCCGCAACATCACCCCTTCCATCGATCGATTCGCGGCGGATGCGACCCTCTTCACCCGCGCCCACAGCACGGCTTCCTGGACCCTTCCCGCCCACGCTTCGATCGTCACCGGAAAGTACCCCACGAGCCACGGGGCGCACTTCGACGTCGATCGACCCGACGCGAACCTCGGTGAGGCCCTGGAAGGTGAGATGTTCCGGCAGATGACGGTCAACCGGCTGGGATCGGACCAGCTGACGATGGCAGAGTTGCTCGGGGAGGCCGGCTACCGGACGGCGGCGTTCGTGGGCGGCCCCTTTCTCGAACCGGTCTTTGGCGTGCTGCAGGGGTACGATCTGAAGGACGCGGAGATCCGGACGATCGGGGGCCGCCCAGCCGACGAGCTGACTGATCGGGCCGTCTCCTGGCTTCGGGAAGTCCCGCGCGAGCAGCCCGTCCATATGCTCGTCAACTATTTCGATCCTCACGGCCCCTACGAGCCGCCGCCCGGCTACGACGATCTGCCGCTAGCCAGAGTTCCCCTCGAGCCGGCGGCGCCCGGACGCGCGGGCGGACCCGCTCCCGCTATCCCCCTTGGACCCCTCATCGACCGCTATGACGGCGAGATCCGTTTTATGGATTCCCAGTTTGGTCGCCTTCTCGCGGCCTTGCGCTTGCTCGGGCGCTACGACGGCGCGCTCGTCATCGTCGTGGCGGATCACGGCGAGAGCTTCGGCGAGCACGGGATGATGGAGCACGGCCGGTGGCTCTACAGCGAGGTGATCCACGTTCCGCTCATCATTCGCTATCCAGGAGGAAGGCGCGCCGGCGAGAGCGACTCGTCGTTGATTTCCGTGGTCGATCTTTTGCCCCTCGTCTCCGCCGAGACGGGCCTGACTCTCCCGGAGGGCGTCGACGGCATGCCCGTGGGCGCCCTCCGGGTGATTCTGGCCGAGTCGTACCGCGACAACCTCTTCATCAAGCTTTTCGGGCCGCGCTTCGATCGCGATCTCAGGGCGGCCATCCGCTGGCCCTGGAAGATCATCCAATCCGATCGGGGGGAGGTGGAACTCTACCGGCTGGACGAGGACCCGGGCGAGCTGCGCAACCTGGCCGACGGGCGGCTCGAGAGGGAGATGCTTTCCCTCCTCGACGACGCGCGGGCGGGCCTGAAGCCACCGGCCCGACGGGCGGCGCCGGAGGGAGTCCAACCGAAGACACTCGAGCAGTTGCGATCCCTCGGCTACGTCGAGTGACCTTTTACTGCTCGTCGCCCTCGATTTACCCGCGGTCTGGCTGCGTTACGTTCCCGCCCGAGAAGCTCTCGACCGACACCTTCCTGAAGACGGGCAGCCCGAGGAGCGCGCGAACGGCGCTCAGCGCGACGGTGAGCATGAGACTGAAAGCGAGCAGCGTCGCTTCCGATCCGTAATCCCGGAACAGATAGAGCGTCACGGCCTGGACCGTACCGAGGCCGGCCACGGTGATCGGTACGACCGAGACGAAGAGGATAATCGGCACGTAGGCGAGCGTGACGCCCAGGGGGGCCTTCACGTCGAATGCGATGAGCGCAATCCAGAAGTTCAGAATGAAGAGGAGATCGAAGGGGAGGCGAATGGCCGCGAGTTTCAGGTAATGACCCGCCCCCGCCATGCTGAAGCTCTTGAAGATCGGCCAGCGCCGGAGCCTCCCGAGAAAGAGGAAGTCGAATCCCGCCCGCCAGTAGATGAAATGTCCCGCAAACACCACGACCGCCGCGCCGACTACGCCGCCCACGGCCCGGTTCACCGGGGCATCGAGCGCCGGCAGCGTGATCGCCAGCAGACCTACCAGCACCATCACGTCGACGACGTTGATGAAGAGGATCGAGGCCATCGCTTCGAGAAAGGGGACGCCGTGCCGCCGCTTCAGCCAGAAGGCGATGCCGCCACTGCCCACGTTGTAGTTTACGAGGGTGATCAGATAGGCGGCGGCCTTCACGCGCGCGAGATCCATGAAGGCGACCGGGCGGTTGAACCAGCCGATGACGCGCGATAGCGACAGCACGTCGAGCACGTACATGGGAAGGGTGCAGAGCACCGTTGCACCGAACAGCAAGAGCAAGTTCGCCTCGCGCGCCGCGTCCTTCACACCGGCGAAGCCGGTGCGGGCGAAGAGCGCCCAGAGGATCGCGGCCGCGACGGCCCAGGGGATGAGACGTCGCGCGGCCTGCTTCAGCCGCTCGCCCTCGCTGCTGGTGCCGTTCCAGAGCGCCACCCCGAGCCAGGAGATGGCCGCTGCGAGGAACAGCCAGCATCCGATCCGGAATGGGCGGGACGCGTAGCTGAAGACCACCCGATGAATTCCCGGCGGAACCGCGACCGCCCGTCCCACGAGATTTGCGGGCCGGATCGCCGCGGGGTTGCCGTCCACCGTGGCGCGCCAACCGGGGTAGGGGAGATCCATGAGGACGAGCCAGGCGGGAGCGCCGGGCGGGACGCGCGCTTCGATCTCGATTTGATCGGCGTCATCACGAAGGAAGCGGACTTCGCCACCCATAGGAAGGCCAGTCAAGGGGGCCTCCTGCCGCCAGCGCGGGATGGACAGCAGAGGCGCAGCCGCCGCTGTACCGGGTGGTTCGGGCCCGCCGGGTTCAATCACGACGATCTTTTCGGGATCGAAGGCAGGGTCGCGAATGGTCGAGGTAGCTTCCCGTTCCGAAGCGGCGGCCACCGCGCGCGGTATGAGGGCGGCGCGGGGGCGAGCGGAGGCGTTTACATAGAGGCTTACCTGGCGGTCGGGGAGGGAAATGCGCCGAAGACCGAAGGTGGCGGCACCGGCGTCCCAGGCCGGGTAGAGGTCGCGATCCACCACGACGAAACGCACGGCGAGCATGTCGAGGACGGTCTTGTTGCTCCGCGCAGGGTCGAGTCGGAGTCTGGCGTCGAAGGGAGCGACGTTGTCAGACGGCGCGTTCTCGAGGAGCGAAAAGGCGAACTTGTATCTCAGCGGCACCAGCGGCTCGTAATCGTTCAGCGTGTGAAGCCTGTGGAGCAGCCCGTATTTGGGCTGAATGCCCCAGCTCCCCCAGGGGTTGTCCACGATCACAATCCGGTCGTTCCCCAGGTTATCCCGCAGGTAGGCGGTCATGACGCCGTGCTCGTCGAATACCTGCGGATTCTTCTGGGGGTGATAGTGGGGGTTTGCGTAGGCCAACCAGAACTCTGTGAAGACGAAGAGCAGGATCCCGAGACCTGCAGCTCTGCGGAGACGGGGATGGCGAGCGGTTGCGACGGCCGCGAGCAGAAGGCCAAGGGCGGCCGTACCGCTGCTCCAAAGGAACGGCCGGGCCGGAACTCCCGCTAACCAGAGTACAAGGATGCTGAGGATGGCGGCGACGAGCGCTGCGCGGAGGCCCCGGCGGCGCCCGGCAGGAGAGGCTTCGAGGCTCGCGAAGCCCATTCCGACGAGAGCCGCGAGGGCGAGCGAGCTGAGCAGCACGAAACGGTTGGCGTTCCGGAACCAGTCTCCGGTGGGGAGAGCGTAGTAGACACGGTACAGGGGAAAGTGAGGGCCCATCGAGAGCAGCAGGGCAAGGAGGCCGCCGGCGGACACCGCAAGCGCCGCGCGCCATCGCGCGCCGAAGAAGGCGGCGACGGCGAGGAGGGGCGGAAGGATCCCAAAGTAGAGGGCCGGTATGCGCCGGGGGGTGAGCGTGCGCAGATCGGCGAGCGCGGTGACGGCTCGTGCGAAGAGCGACTTGACCTGCGCCGTCGGCGCCACGACGGTTAGACCGGTCGCCTGCTCATCCGAAAGGGGGCTCTCGGGTTGCATGGGGTTGCCCACCCATTCGAACGGCAGCCCCCGGATGCTCCGCTCCGTCAGGCGGGAAAGCTCGGCGGTGGGGAGGATCTGGGGCGCGGCGAAAGCGGCCGCAGTGAGGGAGCCCAGAAGCAGCCAAGCCGCCGCCCTCAGAGCCGCGCCCCGCCCGTTGCTCCGCAGGGTTCCGGCGAGGCGAAGGAGGGCGAAGGCCGCAAGCGCGTAGACGCCGTAGACGAAGATCTGGAAGCCGCCGGCGAGCAGCGACATGGCGCCGGCGAAGGCGAGGAGCGCCGAGCCGCTCCGCCCGCGCCCTGCTTCCGTAGCTCGATGGACCCCGAGAAGCATCAACGGCAGCCATGCTGCGCTCGCAATGAAGCACAGGGGCCCGTAGAACCACACCGAGTTATGTGAATAAGCCCAGGCCAGCGCGGCAACGCCCGCGGCGATTCGCGACCATCCCCACTCGCGCCCGAGCAGATACATGAACCACGTCGTGAGGAACGAGTGGAGGGCGGCCGTCATCCCCATCGCGAGAGCGGTGGGGAGAAGAAGGAAAAGGAAGTTTCCGGGATAGAGAATCCCCGTGTAGAGCGTGGCGAGGAAGGGAAGGCCGGCGAGCGTGTAGGGATTCCAGAGGGGGACGCGGCCGGCGAGCATCTCGCCGTACCCGTAGTGGTACATCGGGTAGAGCAGGCTGTAGAAATCCGTCTGGAAGAAGCCTTCCGGCTCCGTGGCCGGTGCTATGACCCGGAACTGCCAGAAGAGGAGCGCGGCCGCGGTGAAGGCTAGTGCGACGAGGAGGCCCTGGGCGTTCCGGCCGGTCATTCAGGCCGCCCTTGTGAAGGCACGACCGGGATAATTTCCGGCCGCGACGCCGCGGAGGCTGCGGTCGCGCCAATGCAAAGCGCAGAGATCACGGGTAACCTCACGCGGCGGGCCCCTCTCCGGGGCCGTGATGCCGTTCGACGACGAGGCGCAGCAGGGCCAGTTCTTGCGCCAGCACTTTAACCTGGTTGTTCAACTCGCTGATCCGGATGGAGTAGAAAAGGCTCACCACGACCAGGAAGACCAGTCCGGCGAAAAATAGGATGTTGGCCGGAAGCACGCCCCCCAGGGCCTGCGTGAGGATCTCGAGCGGCGCGTCCCAGAGGGTGATGGCGAGCAGCGCTCCCGCGATCAGCAGCCAGAGGAAGGAATACTCCTCGCGGAGCCTCCGGGAACGGACGGCGTTCACAACGTACACCGCGATGAGCGCGGCGATGAGTATCGAAAACGCGCGAAGCCTAGGATCCATGGGGCTCTACCTCCTCCCACCGGGGCGCGCGGCGGAGCATCGTAACGAAAAGCGACAGGCACATCTTGAAGACGTAGTACACCGGCGTGATTCCCGAATGGATCGAGCGGCCCGATTCGTCCTCGCGGAAGTGCGCGGGAATCTCCGCGATCCGCAGCCCGGCACGATGGGTAATGACGATCAGATCAGCGTCGGGGAAGGTCTGCGGGAACCAGTTCGTGGAGAATAGCGCGATGGCGCGTTCGCTCATGCCGCGGTAGCCGGAGGTTGTGTCGTGGACCCGCTGGCGGATGAGCGCCGAGGCGACGTGAGAGAAGAACATCATTCCGAGCCGCCGATCCAGGGGGGCGCGGTACGTCTGACCCGAGGCGCCCGGCATGAATCGCGAACCGATGACGACATCGGCCTCGCCCCGCTCGAGGACGCCGACGATGTCGGCAATCGAGCGCGGATCGTGCTGCCCGTCGCCATCGACGGTCACCACCCAGCGGTATCTCTTCGAACGTGCATATCGGAAGCCCGTTTGCCGCGCGGCGCCGTCGCCCAGGTTGATGGCATGCGTGAGAATGAGCGCGCCGGCCTTCAGCGCCGCGGCGCGCGTGCCGTCCGCCGAACAGTCGTCCACGACGAGAATGTCCGCCGAGGGCGCGTGGCGGCGCACTTCATCGATCACCCGGCCGACCGTCGCCGCCTCGTTGAACGCGGGAACGACGACCAGCCCCTCGGCCCTGCTCGTCATGGCGCGATTCATGAGCGGCTCTCCAGATTGTCCGATGGGTTCATTCCTTGAACGCCAGCTCCCGCGCCTCGATGCCGAACTCCCGGAACCATCGCGCGATCTCCTCGGGCGGCACCGCAACGCGAACTTGGCGGCGCGCCCGAAGCGCCCGCGGCAGGCCCCGGAGGCCCGCCCACTGCGCGCGCAGAAGCAGCACCATCAGGCGCCCGGACGAGTTCTCGCGCGCGAAGCGCCCCGCGGCGCCACGGCCGGAAAGCGCTGCCCAGGCCTGGAACGCGTAACGGTCGAGCGTGTAGAAGGGCGTCAGCAGCAGCCGCCCCACCGGAAAATTCTTGACCGCCACCCAGAGGCGGTTCCGCTCGACCAGGAAGGCTTTGCTTTCCGAGTATCCTCCGGTCGAAGCGGAGTAGCGATGCCTCACGACGGCCTTTGGCGCAAAGGCGCACTTCCACCCCGCAAGGCGCCCGCGAAGACCGAGATCGGTGTCTTCACAATAAGCGAAGAAGTTTTCGTCATGGTGGCCGATTTCCTGAAGCATCCGGCGCCGGTAGAGCGCGGCCGCGCCGGAGGGGAGCAGGGCTTCGGTGACATCGTCGTACTGCCCCTCGTCTCGCTCGAGCCTCCCCCGCGCGCGGCTGGAGCCGTCGGGATAGATCAGAAGCCCCGTGCCGTCGATGACGTGGGGATCGTCATGATCCACAATCTTCGAGGCCACCATCCCCACCTCTGGACTTGCCTCCGCCGCCTCGACGAGCGCCGCCAGCCAACCCGGCTCGGGAACCGCGTCGTTGTTGAGGGTGGCCACGTAATCGCTGCCGGAGGCCTCGAACCCCTGATTGACCGCGCGCGCGTAGCCCAGGTTCCGATCGTTCCGCAGGTAGAGCCCCTGCTCGCCCCAGATTGCGCGCGCCTCGTCCAGCGAGCCGTCGCTCGAGCCGTTGTCCACGACGATCACCTCGAAGCGCTCGTAGGTCTGGCCCTTGAGCCCGCGGAGGCACTCGCCCAGCAGATCCCGCCGGTTCCAGGTCGGTATGATCACGGAGACGAGAGGCAGAGGCGTTCGCATCAATCGCGGACCGGGTGGGGGGAACTGGGGTCGGCCTTCCTCGCCACGCACAGGACACCCGCGCAGGAGAGCCACGGGGAGAGCGCGTTCAGGACCCGCTGCAGAACTCGCCCCGCCGCGTTCAGCTCCCACATCCGCCCGGGCCTGCCGAGTAGCTGATTATAATCGACCCAGATCCCCTTTGCCTTGGGCGGATTGTAGTCGTCCGGATGCGCGCCCTCCCATGCGAATCCCGCCCGCTCGAGGATCCGGCGCATCTCCGCCGCCGTGAACCGGTACTCGGCGAATTCCCATTGGACGCCGCCGGCAGTCGTCATCCGCCGGATGAGCGCCATGAGGGGGTGGTAGAAGAAGCGCCGGAGCGGGCTGTTGTAGGGAACCGCCACGAGCAGGAGCCCGCCTGGGCGCAGGACCCGGGCCGCCTCCGCGAGGGCCTGGGCGGGGCCCTCCTCAAAATGTTCGACCACTCCCGAAGAGAGGACCGCGCCGAAGGACGCCGAGGGGAAGGGCTTCGCCGCCACGTCTCCGGCGACGAGCCTTGCTCCAGGATCGAAAGCCCGCGCCCGCGCAAGTCCCTCCGGGCTCCGGTCCATACCGGACACGTCGTAGCCTCGTCGTCGCAGGTAGATCACCCACCGCCCCGCGCCGCACCCCGCGTCGAGGATGGGAGCGTCGCGGGGGAGCAGATCGAGGTAGAGCGCCAGCGTCGTCTCGTGCTCGCAGAGCGCTACGTGGGCCTCCATCTCCTCGTCGCGCCAGTACTCGCCCAGGTGATAGTGAGCGCCTGGCTTGGCCACCAGGAAGAACTTGTGCGGCATCAGACGAGTCCGATCTCGGCCAGCCGAAGCTTCTCGCCCCGCCAGCCGTCGGCCATCCCCCTGGCAATGAGTCCCGCGGTGCGAAGCACGAGCCGGGGCGGCTCCCCGCGGATCATGCGCCTGACTGCGGAGGCCGCGAGGTAGGCCCCCGAGGTGGCCAGAAGCTTCGCCATCTGCGCGGGCCTGGCGTGCTTGCGGGCGTAAAGCACGGCGTTGCGCCCGTAGAAGTAGTAGCGGTAATCGGCCACGGGTGAGGTTCCGTAGTAGATCGCGCCGCGATGCTGCACGACTGAGGAGGGAAGGTAGCTGCAGCGCCATCCCGCCTCCCAGGCGCGGCTGCACCAGTCGACGTCCTCGTGATAGGCGAAGAATCGCTCGTCGAACAACCCCACGTGTCGAAGCACCGCGGCCCTGAAGAGGATGCTGCAGCCCGGAATGAAGTCGCCGTCGCGCGGGGAGCTGAACGGATCGAGATCGTCCGCGTGCAGCCCCTCGAGCCGGATGAGTTGGGGCATATAGATGAGCGTTCCCACGGCCCCGTACATTCGGTCGCGCGCCTCGTACTGCATCACGCGCGCGCCGACGGCACCGACCTCCGGATCGCTCTCGGCAAGCTGCACCAGCTCGTCGATGGCGTCGGGCTCGACGATCGCATCGTTGTTGAGCACGAGCACGTAATCAACGCCGAGTCCGAGCGCGTGTAGCAGCCCTACGTTGTTACCTCCCGCGTAGCCCCGGTTCGTTTCGTTCTCGATCACGTGGATGCCGGGAAACCGCTCCCGCGCCTTTGCGGCGACG
>JAUYMQ010000384.1 GCA_030698575.1 Deltaproteobacteria bacterium | reverse complement strand
GCCGCGCTGCGCTGATGCGTGAGATCAGCGTCGACTTGCCGGCGTTGGGCAGACCGATGATGGCTGCATCGGCGAGCAGCTTCAACTCGAGCCGGATCCGGACCTCCTCCACGTCCCCGCCGGGCTGGCTCATCCGGGGCGCCTGGTTCGTGGGGCTCGCGAAGAAGGTGTTTCCCTTGCCGCCCCGCCCGCCCCGGGCGAGGACGACGCGCATGCCGGGATCGGCAAGATCGGCGAGCACCGTGCCCGTGTCCCGATCGGTCACGACCGTTCCCACGGGAAGGCGGACGATACGGTCGGCGCCCTTTGCTCCCGAGCGGCGCTTCCCTTCGCCGGGCCGTCCGTTTTCGGCGCTGATGAGTCGCGCATAGGTCTGATCGATGAGCGTCCAGAGCTGCGGATCGGCCACGAGCACGACATTGCCGCCGCGGCCGCCATCTCCTCCGTCGGGTCCGCCGTGCGGGACGAACTTCTCCCGCCGGAAAGAGACGCAGCCCGGCCCACCGTGTCCGGATTTTACGACGATGCTGGCTTCATCGATAAATTTCATGGTGCCCTTCCAGGCCCCGGGAACGAAAAACCCCGAGCCGGCGCTACTGGCGCGCGCGGTCTCGGGGTCGGGATGCGAGGTCCGTGCGGCTTCAGCCGCTGACGACGCTCACGCGGGTCTTGCCGTTGCGGAAGGGTTCGCACTTCACGAGACCGTCCGCCTTGGCGAAGAGGGTGTAGTCGCGCCCGAGCCCCACGTTCAGCCCGGGGTGGAGCTGGGTGCCGCGCTGCCGCACCAGGATGGCGCCGGCCCGCACGCGCGATCCTGCATAAACCTTGACGCCTCGCCGCTGGCCCTGCGAGTCGCGCCCGTTGCGGCTGGAACCCTGTCCCTTCTTGTGAGCCATCTCTCCGTTACCTCTTTGCCCGACGCGCCGGCGCGCTCAGGCGTTGATCTTCTGGATCTCGAGCCGGGTGTAGGGCTGCCGGTGTCCCTTGGTGCGCTCATACCCCTGGCGGCGCTTCTTCTTGTACACCTTGATCTTCTTCGCGCGATCCTGTTCGAGGATCCTGGCCTCCACGCTGGCGTTCTCGATGAGGGGCCGGCCGATAACCGGGCTCTCGCCGCTGACGAGGAGCACCTCCTCGAGCCGGACCACGTCGCCGACCTCTCCCTCGAGCTTCTCGACGCGGAGCTTGCCGCCGACTTCCACCTTGTATTGCTTGCCGCCTGTCTTGATTACCGCGTACACGGTTGCCTCGAGTGCTGTCCCGTGGCGCCTCGACGGGCGCGGCGGGAGGGCCCTAAACCCTTAGGGCCATTGAGGAAAGGCGGGAGTGTATGGAATGGATCCGGGGCTGTCAACCCCCGCCGCTATTTGCGCTGCCGGTACAGGGCCGTGTCAACGACCCTCGCCATGGCTGCCGTGTCGAGCTTCCCTCCGCAGAGGGCGTTGATGCGCCCGATGGCTTCCCCTGGATCCTGCAGCATCTTGTTGTAGTCCACCTCCGCGTACTTCATTTGCGCCTGACCGGCGAGCCACCTGAAGACCTGGTCGAGGTGACGAAGCAGGAGGTCGCGCATCTTGTCATCCCCGACATCGCCCTCCTTGAGTGTCCCCCGCCGGATCATCATTTGTTGCTGCGAGGCGAGAATCTCGGCGATGCTTCGCCGGACGAAGACGATGCGGTACTCGAACCCTTCCGGGAGCTCGAAGAGCAGCTGGGAGATGACCTTCACGACCTTGCCCTGCGCTTCGGGCAGCCAGGCCTTGTCCTGCTTCAGCTTCTTGACGCGCTCGAACTCGTAATACCCCTTCGGGTTGTCATCGTCGGCCTTGCGGATTCCGTCCAGGAGAGGCGGCAGCCCTCCATCCTCGAGCATTTTCATCATCATGGAGGTGCCCGAGCGGGGAAGGCCCGAGACCACGTAGATCGGTTCGCTCATGAGTTCCTGGCGGTGGATTGAATCAGATGCCGTGAATCTCGAAGGACTCCTGGTGGAGTGTCGGCTTGGCGCGGATGATCACCGTCTTGCCCGTCGCCTTCTCGAGCGCCTCGATGGCCACGTGCTCTTCATCGTAGAGCATGTCGGCCACTTCCGGGTGGGTGTTTACGACGATTTTCTGCCCACGGAAGTTGCTGGCCTCCCGCTTCACTTCGCGGAAGATCTTGTAGCAGATGCTCACCTTCGACTTGACGAACCCTCTCCCCTCGCAGTACGGGCAGGACTCGCAAAGAATCTGGTTGATGTTCTCCCGCGTCCGCTTTCGTGTCATCTCGACGAGGCCCAGCTCACTGATTTTCAGGATGTTCGTCTTCGACTTGTCTCGTCGCAGGGCCTCACGGAACGCGCTGTAAACCTTCTCGCGATTCGACATGCTCTCCATGTCGATGAAGTCGACGATGATGATCCCGCCGATGTTCCGGAACTTCAGCTGGTAAACGATCTCCTTCGCCGCCTCGAGGTTCGTCTTCAGGATGGTCTCTTCCAGACTGCGTTTCCCGACGTAGCGCCCGGTATTGACGTCGATGGAAGTGAGCGCCTCGGTCTGCTCGACAATGATGTAGCCGCCCGACTTCAGCCAGACCTTCCGCCGCAGCGCCTCGTCGATGTCCACCTCGATGCTGAAGTGGTCGAAGATGGGGTCGTTCTTGTCGTAGTGAATCACGTTGTGCTTCGAGGCCGGCATGAAGGTGCGGACGAAATCCTGGATTTGGGTCAGCTTGGTCTCTTCATCGATGATCAGCTTGTCGACCTCGTTCGTGTAGAGGTCTCGCACCGCTCGCAGGGTAAGCGGCAGCTCCTCGTGGACGAGATTGGGCGCCTGCACCTCTTCCTTCCGCTCGCGGATCTGCTCCCAAAGCTTCACCAGGTAGTCCATGTCGGCGTGCAACTCCTCCGCCGTGATCCCGCTGCTGGCGGTTCGCACGATGAAACCGCAGCCCGGAGGCTTTGCTTTGAGAACGATCTCGCGCAGCCGCCGCCGTTCCTTGTCGCTCTCGAGCCTCCGTGAAACGCCCACATGGTTCACGTAGGGCATGAAGACCAGGTTACGCCCCGGAAGCGAGACGTGTGAGGTGATGCGGGCGCCCTTGGTCCCCATGGGCTCCTTGGCGATCTGGACGAGAATCTCCTGGCCCTCTTTCAGCAGATCCTGGATCCGCGGCATGCCGCCGCCGTGGCGGCGTCCGCGCGGGTCCTCGTCATCGAAGCTCTTCTCCGACCCCACCTCGTATTCGTCCATCTCTTCGTAGAAGTCCGAGACGTAGAGGAAGGCCGCTTTCTCGAGGCCTACGTCGACGAATGCGGCCTGCATGCCGGGGAGAACCCGCAGCACCTTTCC
>JAUYMQ010000381.1 GCA_030698575.1 Deltaproteobacteria bacterium | reverse complement strand
TTCATCGGCTCCGCGATCGACGACGATGTGGCGAATCTCGTTATCGCCCAGTTCCTCTTTCTCGAATCAGACGATCCCGACAAGGACATCCACCTGTACATCAACAGCCCGGGCGGGCTCGTCACCGCGGGGCTCGCGATCTACGACACCATGCAGTACGTGAAGCCTCCGATCTCGACCATCTGCATGGGCCAGGCCGCGAGCATGGCGGCCATCCTGCTCGCGGCGGGGGCCCCGGGCAAGCGGCTTTCGCTGCCGAACGCCCGCATCATGATCCACCAGCCCCAGGGGGGCTTCCAGGGCGCCGCCGCGGACATCGGAATCCAGGCGAAGGAAATCCTGAGAATGCGCCAGCGTCTGAACGAGATCCTGACGCAGCACACCAATCAGAGCATCGACCGCGTCGAGAAGGACACCGACCGGGATTTCTTCATGTCGGGTGAGGAAGCCAGGAAGTACGGCATCGTCGATGCGGTCATCGAGAAGAAGGGAAAAGGGACCCCGGGGGAAAAAGCAGCCTGAAAGGGCGCCAGAACTTTCGCCAGAATGGTGGGAGGAACACGTGAAGAAGAAGAGCTTCGACGACACCTCGAGCCTGTCATGCTCCTTCTGCGGCAAGAGCCAGAAGGACGTGAAGAAGCTCATCGCGGGTCCGACGGTCTACATCTGCGACGAGTGTATCGAGCTCTGCAACGACATCATCGCCGAGGAGGTGGGCCGCGAAGAGCTCTCCGATCGGCGCTCGCGAATCCCGAAGCCCTCCGAGATCAAGAAGATCCTCGACGAGTACGTGATCGGCCAGGAGCGGGCCAAGAGAGTGCTCGCGGTGGCGGTGCACAATCACTACAAGCGCATTGAGACCCAGGTCGGCACGGGCGACGTCGAGCTCCAGAAGTCGAACATTCTGCTCGTCGGGCCAACCGGATCGGGCAAGACTCTCCTGGCGCAGACGCTCGCGCGGATTCTCGACGTTCCCTTCACCATCGTCGACGCCACCACCCTCACCGAGGCGGGTTACGTCGGCGAGGACGTCGAGAACATCATTCTGAATCTGCTCCAGGTGGCCGAGTACGACGTCGAGCGCTGCACCAAGGGCATCGTCTACATCGACGAGATCGACAAGATCTCCCGCAAGAGCGAGAACCCGAGCATCACCCGCGACGTGTCGGGTGAGGGCGTGCAGCAGGCCCTTCTCAAAATCATCGAGGGGACCACGGCGAACGTGCCGCCCAAGGGCGGGCGCAAGCACCCGCAGCAGGAGTTCCTGCAGATCGACACGACGGACATCCTGTTCATCTGCGGCGGCGCTTTCCACGGCCTCGAGAAGATCGTCGAGAAGCGGATCGGCAAGAAGGGGCTCGGCTTCGGCGCGGACATCCGGAGCCGCAACGAGAAGAGCATTGGCGAGACGCTGGGGAAGGTCGAGCCGCAGGATCTGCTGAAGTTCGGCCTCATTCCCGAGTTCATCGGGCGCCTGCCCGTTCTCGCCACGCTCGAAGAGCTCAGCGAGAGCGCCCTGGTGCGAATCCTCAGGGAGCCGAAGAACGCGCTGATAAAGCAGTACCAGAAGATCTTCGAGTTCGAGAACGTGAAGCTCAAGTTCACCGAAGGCGCGTTGCAGGCGGTGGCGCACGAGGCGCTGCGGCGCAAGTCGGGCGCCCGGGGCCTCCGCGCGATCCTCGAAAACGTGATGCTCGACGTCATGTACGAGATACCCGGCCGCGCGAACATCAAGGAGTGCGTCATCAGCGAGGAGGCCATCGTCAAGGGCGAGCAGCCCCTTCTGGTCTACGAGAAGGAAGCCGAGTCGGCCTGACGGTCGCTCGAACCCGCCCCGAGTCGAGGGGACCATGAGCCGAGGCAGCATGTTCTCGAAAGACGACAGCGACGATCAGGCGAAGCAACCCGGATCCCCGGCGCGCTGGAGGCTCGTTCCGCTCCTGCCGCTTCGCGATATCGTCGTCTTCCCGCACATGGTGGTGCCGCTGTTCGTCGGCAGGGAGAAGTCCGTCAAGGCCCTCGAGGAGGCGATGAACAAGGAGAAGGAAATTCTCCTTGCCGCCCAGAAGAAGGCCAAAACCGACAATCCCGTCGAGGAGGACATCTACCGGATCGGAACCCTCGGGACGATCGTCCAGCTGCTCAGGCTGCCCGACGGGACCGTGAAGCTCCTCGCCGAGGGGAAGCGCCGGGCGCGGATCCGGCAGTTCATGCCGGAGCAGTCCTACTTCCTCGTCGAGGCCGAAGAGATTGCAGAATCGTCCGAGGTGACGCTCGAGTCCGAGGCGCTCATGCGCAGCCTCAAGGGCACCTTTGACACCTACGTGAAGCTCAATCGCAAGGTTCCGACCGAACTGGTCGGCTCCGTGTCCGCCGTTACCGATCCCGGCCGCCTGGCCGACACCATCGTCGCCCATCTCGAGCTCAAGATCACGGACAAGCAGCGCATTCTCGAGATCGAGCAGCCCGTGAAGCGGCTCGAGGAGCTGTTCACGCTCATCCAGGCGGAGGTTGAGGTTCTTCAGGTCGAGCGCAAGATCCGTTCGCGCGTCAAGAAGCAGATGGAGAAGACGCAGAAGGAGTACTACCTCAACGAGCAGATGCGGGCGATCCAGAAGGAATTGGGCGACCGGGACGAGTTCAAGAGCGAGATCCAGGAGCTGGATGACAAGATCAAGAAAAAGAAGCTTTCGAACGAGGCCGCCGCCAAGGTCAAGAAGGAAGTCCGCAAGCTCAAGATGATGAGCCCGATGTCGGCGGAAGCCACAGTCGTCCGTAACTATATCGACTGGATCCTCTCACTCCCCTGGCACGAGTACACGGACGAGAAACACGACGTGAACGAGGCCGAACGTGTGCTCGACGAGGATCACTACGGCCTCGAGAAGGTCAAGGAACGCGTCCTCGAATACTTGGCCGTCCAGAGCCTGGTCAAGCAGATGAAGGGGCCGATACTCTGCTTCGTGGGCCCGCCGGGCGTGGGGAAGACATCGCTCGCCCGCAGCATCGCCCGCGCCACCGGGCGCAGCTTCGTGCGCATCTCGCTCGGCGGCGTGCGCGACGAGGCGGAGATTCGCGGGCACCGGCGCACCTACATCGGCGCGCTACCCGGAAAGATCGTCCAGTGCCTGAAGAAGGCCGGCAGCTCCAATCCGGTTTTCCTGCTCGACGAGGTCGACAAGATGAGCACCGACTTCCGGGGCGATCCCAGCTCGGCGCTCCTCGAGGTCCTCGACCCCGAGCAGAACTACACCTTCAACGACCACTACCTGGATCTGGACTATGATCTGTCGCGCGTGATGTTCATCACCACGGCCAACCAGCTCCACGAGATACCGAGGCCTTTGCAGGACCGGATGGAGATCATCCGCATCGCGGGATACACCGAGCACGAGAAGATGAACATTGCAAAGGGATTTCTGGTGAAGAAGCAGCTCGAGGCGAACGGTCTCCAGGATCAAAATATCAGCTTCACCGACAATGCCCTGCTCGAGATCGTCCGCCGCTATACCCGCGAGTCGGGGGTCCGGAGCCTGGAGCGCGAGCTGGCAAGCGTGTACCGGAAGATCGCCCGAGAGCTGGTTCAGTCCAAGAATCTCGAGCGTGAAGTGAAGGTGACCGCGTCGGCCGTCGGCAAGTTCCTCGGGGTTGCCAAGTTCCGCTACGGGCGGGCCGAGGAGAGCGCCCAGGTGGGGCTTGCCACCGGCCTGGCCTGGACTGACGTGGGCGGAGAACTGCTCACCACGGAGGTGGCGGTTACACCTGGAAAGGGAAAGCTGACCATCACTGGTAAGCTGGGAGATGTAATGCAGGAGTCGGCCCATGCGGCCATGTCCTACATCCGTTCCAGGGCCGCCGCGCTTGGCCTCGAGAAGGACTTCTACGCGAAAGTCGACATCCACGTCCACGTGCCCGAGGGCGCGGTTCCCAAGGACGGTCCCTCGGCGGGTATCACCATGGCCACGGCCATCGCCTCCGCGCTTCTCAAGATTCCGGTGCGCTCAGACCTCGCCATGACGGGCGAGATCACGCTGCGCGGGCGCGTGCTGCCCATCGGCGGCTTGAAAGAAAAGATTCTGGCCGCTCACCGGGGCGGCATCAAGCGCATCCTGATTCCAGGGGAGAACGCCAAGGACCTCGGGGACATCCCGGCCAAGATCCTGAAGGCCGTTGACGTGGGCCTCGTCGACCACATGGACGACGTTCTTCGCGAGGCCCTGGTCGTGGATGACCCCGACACACTATTGAAGCCCGGAGCCGCCTTCCCGGAGGGGGAGGGGGGCAAGCCCGTGGAGCCTACCGAGCCCGGCGGGGCCGGCGAACAGCCCCCACAGCTCAACTGATAGAGGCCCCCTGAGGCGGGGATCCTGCCCGCCGGATTCCTTGACAAGGGGGTCGCCGCCTGTCAAATTGGCCGCGTTTTCCATCAGCTTGCGGCTCTTGAAGAGGGGGGTGTCGTGACCAAGCCCGAAGTGATCAACGAGCTTGCAGCCCGTCTGGGTCTCGGGAAAGCCGAGGTCGAGAAGGCCGTTAACGGGTTACTCGACGTAATCTCGGATGCCCTCAAGCGGGGCGACAAGGTCAACCTTGTGGGGTTCGGCGTATTCGAGGTAAGCGACCGCAAGGAACGAACGGGTCGCAACCCGCAGACGGGCGCCGAGATTCGAATTCCGGCGTCGAAGAATCCCCGCTTCCGGGCGAGCAAGCTGCTAAAAGACTCGCTCAACTGAGCGTGCCCGGAAAGCCCAGGAAGCAGGGACGGCCACGGCCCGGATGACGGGGCGTGGTCTTGTGCCTTTGCGCCGGCCGGGCATGCGGGGCGGATAGCTCAGCTGGGAGAGCGTCGGCCTTACAAGCCGAAGGTCACAGGTTCGATCCCTGTTCCGCCCACCAGATTATGCCTCGCGGAACGCCGCGCCACGCGCGGCGGAAGTTTTTTGGGGTGGTAGTTCAGTTGGTTAGAACGCCGGCCTGTCACGCCGGAGGTCGCGGGTTCGAGTCCCGTCCGCCCCGCCATTGTCGCCCCCGCCGGTCCAGTCGTGGCCGTGCGGGGGTTTTTTTACGCGCCGAGCGGCTGTTTTTTACACGGTGGTGGGACAAGGGTTATGATCCCCCCTGTTAACCTGCCGAAGGAAGGGAAACGATGAAAATTGGAATCAATCTCGGGTACTCGGGACGGACGATCGAAATTCCGATCGCGCAAATCAAGGAAGCCGAGGCGATGGGATGCAGTTCGGTCTGGACAGCCGAAGCCTACGGTTCCGACGCCCTGACGCCGCTCGCCTGGATTGGCGCGCACACGCGCAAGATGAAGCTCGCGACCGGCATCCTGCAGCTCTCTGCTCGGGCGCCGGCGGCCGCCGCCATGGCGGCCATCACGCTGGATCAGCTGAGCGGGGGACGGATGATTCTGGGGCTCGGCGTTTCGGGCCCGCAGGTGGTCGAGGGGTGGTACGGCATGCCCTACAGCCGTCCGCTCGGGCGCATGCGCGAGTACGTGCGCATCATCCGGGCAATCTTCGAGCGCGAAGCGCCGATGTCGCACGATGGCGAGCACTACCAGATCCCGTTTACCGGCGACGGGGCGACGGGCCTGGGGAAGCCGCTCAAAAGCATCCTGCACGGTCGGCCTGATATTCCGATCGTGATCGGCGCAGAGGGGCCGAAGAACATCGAGCAGACCGCCGAGATCGCCGACGGCTGGCTCGCGATGTTGCTGTCGCCGTTGCACTTCGACCGGGTTTATCGGAGCAAGCTCGATGCCGGATTCGCGAAAGCGGGTGGCGGGAAATCGATCAGGGAGTTCGGTATTTACGTGATGCAGCCGATCATCCCCGGCGCCGACCTGGACGCATGCCGTGACCAGGTACGCCCCTATCTTGCCCTTTACATCGGCGGCATGGGTGCGAAAGGACAGAATTTCCACAAGAACGCGATCGATCGTTACGGCTACGAAGAAGTGACCGAAAAGATCCAGGATCTCTACCTGACCGGAAAGAAGCAGGAAGCCGCCGCTGCGATTCCGGCCGACCTGATCGATCAGCTCGCTTTCGTGGGGCCGAAGGAACACATGCGCGATCAGATTGCTTCCTGGAAAGCGCTCGACATCGACTTCACCATGCTCGTGGGATTCGACGCGCGTCTGGCGGATCAGCAACTGGGCCTTGTTCGAGACCTGGCAGAGATGCTGTAGGCGGCGACGCAGCCCCCCAGGGCAGTGCGTGACCGAGGTCACCGAGACAGGGTGGCCGTCTTCCGCTGACCCGGCGCCGGCGGCGTTTCCGGCGGCCCGGCAAAGCATTGGGCCTGTCGCATCCAGGACTCCGCGTTCGGGCCGGTCACCTGCAGGGCCGTGTCGGCGATGTTCCGCGTCTGCGTAACGACCTGACAGAACTCTTCCGCCAGCCCTTCGATCACCTCCGCTTCGCTCGGCTCGCCATGGGTCCACAGTTCGCCGGACGGGCCCGTCAGGCGCAGGTGCGGCATGGGTTCCGGCGGCTCCTGACCGCGCACCTTGAAGGTCCATCCGTAGGTGTTGACGCCGAGCACGACGATGTTGCGGATGCGGTCGGCGTTCCGCCGCACCACCCCGAGGGTGTCGTAGACCTCCTGCCCGTGCGCCCAGGTTTCCATGAGGCGCGCGGTGATGGACGACCTCACGCTCATGCTGGGTCCCGCCCATTGCACGCGCATCGAAGGATCCGCCTCGCCGAATCGGCCCGCTATCTCGATGAAAGACTCCCGCCAAGTTTTGACGAGAGCCCGCCCTTCGAGCCCCTTCAACCAGTGCCTTTCGAACGAGCTCAGCGTGCCGCCGGCCGCCATGTGGCTCACGACCTCCTTGTAGAAGCCCTGGAATGCCTCATCGCCCTCGAGGGAAAGGTCCGCTGCGTGGTTCCACACGTGCAGGTGGCCGATGACGTGGTTGATGGTCCACCCCTTGAAGGCCGTCGGCTGGCCGAGGCGCTCATCCGACAAGGGATCTATGAGCGCGTGAAGCGCCTCGCTCTCATCGAGAAAGTCGTTCGCTTGCGGCATCATCAGGTGAGCCTCCTTCGGTTCTGGTCCGCGTCAGCCGACCAGCTCGCGGCGCCGGTGAACCGCATAAAGTCTGTGTCGAAACCGAAATGCTCGAAAGTCTCGACCATCTGCCCGGCCCCGATGAGCTTACCCGACCCTGCGCCGAGGAAGACGAGCGCGACGATTGCGCTGAGGATGCTGACGGATCGGAAACGTTTGCTGTTTTCCGTCCTGTTTTCTGCCGCGTTTTCTACCATGGAAGTTCCTCTCTGAGATATGAGTTGACGCGTCGACGTCTGCGAAGCGGACCAGCGTGAAGCCCTTCCCGAGCCTCTCGAAGATTGCGCTCCCGCCGGGGGCTATTTTTTTGCGGGTCCCGAATTCGAGACGAGCGTTTCCTCCCCTTATCAGCGTATTTCGCGCCCTTCTGCTTTCCAGGCCGTGAGGGTCGGATTCTCCTGGAGAAGTCTCTCCCGGACTATCAAGATTCGGCTCCCTGGGCCGATAGGGTTCGAATGGGAAGGGGTGCCGGAGGGGAAGGAGCCAAAATGCGCAAGTTCAAGATATTGAAGATAGGAGCGATCCTGATCGCCGTCGCGGTGCTGGCCTTCGCACCATCGCCCGCGTCGGCGGACATCACTTTTCCCGTCGACATCACGGGCTTCGTGTATGTAGACGGCGCCCCGCCCGCGCCGGTGAACTGCCGGGGGCGCGAGGGCAACACTATCACCTTTGTGAACGGCGACGTGAGCGTCAATACGCTCCCCATCATCACGATGGATTCGACCTGCGAGTTGCACACGAGCCAGGGGGTGTTCACGGGCGGCGAGGTCTTCAGCGGCGAGCTGCTCGATGAGACCGTGATGGCCAGCAACGTCACGAATCGCACAGGCGCCGAGATCTACCAGATGGTTCTGATCCTCGAGACTCAGACCTCTGGTCCCGGGAACGTAGAACTCGTCCTGGACTACCTCGCACGTTTCGGGGTGGACAAGTCAATCGGCATGCTCCAACCCCCGCTGAAGTCCATCCGGGGCAACCTGCGGATGATGAATGATTCGACCGGCGAGACCTTCATCGGCCTTATCAAGACGACCGGCAAGCCTTTCTGAGGAATGGCTCGACGGCGCCATGTGAGGGCGGGGGACCCAGGGTCCTTCGCCCTTTTTTGTCGCTGAAATCAGGGGGGGGGGGCGGTTGCCCCGGCAACGCCTGGTCGGTTCGCGGTTTTATTGCGCCTCTTGCCGTGCCATCATCCCTTTACCCACCCACAACCGGACGCCGGGAGGAAAACCGCAAGATGCGCCGCTGCCCGCGCTGTTTTTCCGTTTACGACGATCGCACCGCCCACTGCGGGCCCTGCGACGCGCCAACCGAACCCTACACGGAGCGGCGTGAATCCCCGCCGCCGGCCCCGCCGATCCGGACTGGCGCCATCGAGGTTTCCGTCCCCGGGGCCCCCGGCTCCCCTGTTTCCGCCCCCCAGGCGTCGGACGAGGACGATCTGCCTGCGGAGGTCATCCTCGCCGAAGCCGACGCCGACTGGGCCGAGCGCGCGGCGGAAGCGCTTGCCCGGGCGGGCATCGCGGCGAAGCGGATAATCTCCGAGTCCGAATCTGATGTGGTGCTTCTCGTGGTCCAGGCCGCCGATCAGGATCGCGCGATCGATGTGATCGGAGAGGCCCTCGACGAGCCCCCGGCGCTATCGCGGGAGGAGCTTCGCCCGCCCGACGAAGCCGCGGACGAATCGGAGCCCGCGCCTGAAAACGAGAGATGGGACGACCCTGCCGTGAGCGGACCTCCTGACGATCTCCCGCCTCGCTCGCTCGATCCCGATCAGGCCGCCCTCTGCCCGGAGTGCGGCGAGTCCTACCGCGCGGGCTTCGAGTGGTGCGCCGACTGCGACGTGCCCCTGGTTCCCGCCGGCGGCGGCCGGGGCGCCTGACCTCGCCGCCACGCGCCCTCCACCGGCGCCGATCTGCCCGATCTCAAGCCTTGCTCCCTATTGGTCGAAAAGAAACCCTGTTCGCTCCCGGGTCGGCCAGCGGCGCGTCCGGGGTCTGCCACCATGCCGGTCAAAGGCCGGAGGAAACTTTTGGGCTATTCCGTCCTTATCATCGACGACTCCGAGCAGATCCGGAAGCAGATCCGCGAAATCTTGCGAGAGACCAAGGTCTTCACCGACCTCCATGAGGCGAGCGACGGTCTGACCGGCTTCAAGATGCTGATGCAGCATCCGATCGATCTGGTTCTCTGCGACCTCCTGATGCCCGTCTGCGACGGCTTCAAATTCCTCCTCATGAAACGTCGCCGTGTTGTCTACAAGGACGTGCCCGTCATCCTCCTGACCGGCGCCGAGGATCTCAGAAACAAGGTGCGGGGGCTGGAGCAGGGGGCCTCGGACTATCTCGTCAAGCCCTTCGACGAGCGCGAGCTCATCGCCCGTGTCAAGGTCCAGCTGAAGATAAAGGATCTCCAGGACGAGCTGAAGATCAAGAACGCGCGCCTTTCCGAGCTTTCAGTCACAGACGGATTGACCAACATATACAACCGCCGATACCTGCGGGAGAAACTCGAGGTCGAGTTCAACCGCTGTTCGCGATACAACCTCGCACTGGCCTACATGATGTTTGATCTCGATCACTTCAAGGCCGTGAACGATCGTTACGGGCATATGGCGGGCGACTACATTCTCGTCGAGGTGGCGGCGATCCTGAAGCGCAACTCGCGCAAGCCGGATCTGGTGGCGCGCTTCGGGGGAGAGGAGTTCGCCATGCTCCTCCCGAACACGCAGAAGAAGGGCGCGGTTGCGCTGGCGGAGCGTGTCCGTGAGGATGTGGAAGGCGCGCGGTTCACCTTCGAGAAGCACACCATAAGTCAGACACTGAGCGCGGGCGTGGTGCTCTACCCTCACCCGGATATTCACAGCGCGGACCAGCTGATCCAGAAAGCCGATCATGCGCTTTTCAAGGCAAAAGAGGGGGGACGCAACCGGGTGGTGCTGGCGTCCTGAAGCGCTGACAGAACCGTGCGCGGGGACGGGAGCCTTCAGGCTCCCTTCTTTTTTGTCTTTCCGGGGTTCTCCGCCGCGGCCGGCGTCGCGCCCGCGGAGGCCTTTCTCCACCCTTCCAGCCGCGCCCCGATCTCGCGCTCGTCCCCCTCGGCCGAGGGTTCATAGAATCGCGCGCCCGCGAGATCGTCCGGCAGATATTGCTGGGGCACATGATGCCCAGGATAGTCGTGCGGATATCGGTAACCCTTGCCGTAGCCGAGGCTCTCCAGCAGCGCCGTGGGCGCGTTGCGAAGGTGGAGCGGGACGGGCAGGGCACCCTTTTCACGAAGGGCGGCCTCGGCGCGGTTGATGGCGACGTAGCTCGCGTTCGATTTCGGGGCAGAGGCGAGATAGGTCGCCGCCTGTGCAAGCGGAATCCGCCCCTCGGGCATTCCTACGAGACGGACCGCCTCGACGGCGGCC
>JAUYMQ010000359.1 GCA_030698575.1 Deltaproteobacteria bacterium | reverse complement strand
TCATAGTATAAGCAGAATGCATTGGTTCGACGCCTCCGTCGAGACCATAAACCCAGACAATCCACTGCAGGCCGGGGAATCAACTGAAATATCTCGTCCGATGATCGCAGACGATACTATGGATCCGGCGCTAAAGGACATGAAGCTTCCCACCATAGATGATCTTAGGGAAGTTGTGAAGCCGGGCGTTCAACCCCAAGGAGGAACGAACTTTGCCGCTACCGGCAGTGTGGACCCGTCTATCAACGCTACTATTCAGGCACCGTAATTACTCATGCTATGATATCTCCCATGCCAAATGAACTGACCGCCGCGATTGCCGCCGATCTCGGCATACAGGGTTTGCCGCGTGAAGAACAACAGGCCTTGATTGCGCAGTTCGGCGAAGTGGCGCTCAAGTCTGCGACGCTTTCGGTGCTTGAGAAACTGCCGGAAGGGAAGCGCGAAGAATTCGCGAAGCTCTCGGAGGCGGGGGATGCGAGCGCACTCAAGGCATTTCTTGACACCGAAGTTCCGACGCACGAGGCAGTCGCGAAGGCAGCGGTCGCGGAGGAAGTGAAGCGCTTTAAAGCATTTCAAGCTGTATAATACTAATCATATGCAACCAACCCCAACTGGTATCGCCGTCGCGCTCGCGCTTGTCGTCGTTGCCGCATTTTTTATTTTCCCGGGCCTGTCACCGTTTAATCAACCGAGTGCCGATGAAGCGGCCGTGCTTGGGGCCGCCACTACTACTCAAACTATCACTCCTATGCCCGACGCTACACAATTACAGATGACTGACGAGGTTCTGGGCACGGGTGCCGCTGCCGCAGTGGGCGATACGGTCACCGTGCATTATGTCGGTTCGCTCACCAACGGAACTATTTTTGATGCCTCTGCCAATCACGGAACCACCGGCTTCAGTTTCGTACTCGGAGCGGGGCAGGTGATTGCGGGCTGGGACCGCGGAATTGTCGGTATGAAAGTGGGCGGCAAACGTCAGCTCGTCATCCCGGCCGCTCTTGCGTATGGGGACCAGGCCATCGAGAATATTATTCCGGCGAACTCAACGCTCGTATTTGAAGTCGAGCTTTTGAAGGTTGAGAAAGCGGGGCAATAACGTATATAAAAATCGAATCGCTCGGCTCCCAGAGTGGGAACCGAGCGATTTTCGTTGCTCTACTTCTTCTGCTGTACCGGCGTTCCCGCCGGTGGCCCGCTCCAGTCGGGCATTTTCTCCCGAAGAGACGGTGCGGGGGAGCCGATGTTGTTTCGGCTCCGGATGAATGCTCCCGTGACGCGCACGAAGGCAAGATGGTTCACTCTGCCTTCCGTGCGCAGATACGTGAGCCTGTCGTCCACCGCCTTTGCGATGGCGTGGACGTTCGCGAATGCCGCCGTCGTCACTCCGGTGATTACACCACCGAGTGCGCCGGAGATGCCACCGACGGCAGCGCCAGCCGCCGCGCCTACCGGTCCGAAGAAGAGCCCCTGCGCGGCTCCGCCGGCGGCGTAAGCGTTGCCGTAGGCGAGACCGGAAGTAGCGCCGGCTTCGGCCGCCGAAGAGAGCTGGGGTGAGATTATCACCCCCATCTCCTGCGCGGCGGCGGCTACCGCACGGTAGTTCTCTCCGGTGACGGGAAGCCCGTCCACCCGGTAGACGAGCAGCATGCTCATCTCGTCGCTTCCGAGCCCGTTGAAGGGCCCGGCGACGGTGGCGCAGCCCTGGAGCCCGAGGCCCAGGACCAGCATCACGAACAGCACAGCCGTCCTCATGGTTTTCATGGAAAGATCTCCTTCTCTGCGGGTTTAAAGCAGCGCCATGTGGCGAATTGTTTTCCCTCTAATCACGAGTATACTCACTACTCATATTTTGTCAAGCACTTGACAGGATTGATACCATAGTGTATGTCTAGGTAAGACGATATGAGCAAGTATATTGAACTCACCGCACGGCTTATCCAAGCCGGCAAGCGGGCCTATGGGAGGAAGTGGAGCTTCCTCGGCTTTTTCTTCGTGGTGTTTTTCTCGAGCGTCGGCGTGCTTGGTTCGCTTGACCTCTTGCCGGAGGTTTCCTCTGTTTCGGTAGTGGCAGCTCCGGCTCTGACAGCGAGTACGACAACTTCGGCGCGTGTAGAAGCTCCCGCGCCGATGGTCGCCGAACTACCAACCAAGATAGCCATTCCGGCCATCGGCCTCTCGGCGACTATCGCGAACCCGACGACGGTTGACATCAAGATTCTGGACCAGGCGCTCCTGAAGGGAGCGGTGCGCTACCCGACGTCGGCCAAACTTGGCGAGACGGGGAACGTCGTCCTCTTTGGCCACTCGAGCTACTTGCCGGTTGTGCGCAATCAAGCGTACAAAACCTTCAATGAAATCCAGAAGCTCGTCGCGGGAGACCTCGTCACCGTTTCTTCATCTGGTACGGCATATACGTATCGGGTGAGGAGCGTGACGAAGGAGAGCGCGAACAACGCGGCGATTCCGCTCCAGGTGTCGGGGCGCGTGCTCACGCTCGCAACCTGTGACACCTTCGGTGCGAAGAGTGACCGCTTCGTTGTTGTCGCAGACTTTGTTGAAAGACACTCGATTTCTATCTAACTCTAGATAGAGGTCGGCTGTCTCTCCACAATGGGAGGGGATGTTCTTTCTGATAACTACTAACCCCGCAAGGGGAGAAAGGAACGTCGGACATGACCCAGCGGACACGCTGCGTAGGCATCATTCTCGCATCACTCGTTCTGCATGTTTCAGCGGTTACGGCCCTGTCTTTCAGAGAGCGCTCTCTGCCCGCGACGATCACCATGACGCTGGAAGCACCCCCACCGAAGGGCACGGCCACGGACATGCGGAAGACAGGGACACCAGTCCCGCCTGCCGCAACGCCAAAGCGTGCGGTCCGCAAGGCGCCGCCGACGCCGAAGCAGCCACCGCGACCAACGGTCGCAAAAGCTCCTCCCACACCGACCCGCAAGGAACCGGTTGTGAGGCAGGCGGAACCGCGACAGGTCGCGAAAGCGACCAAAGCTAGGGAACCAGTTCATCAGCCGGAACGACCAGTCGCAGCGGTTCAACCGCAAGCGGCAGGAGGTTCGGTGGCAACAGCCGCAACGGCAGGTGCTGAATCGGGCAATGCCCTGGTAGGGCAAGGTCACAAGGATGGCGGCTGGAAGGAAGTAGACATCTACGCAGCCGATGATCCTCAGTGGTCGTCCTACTTCGACATCGTCAGGAAACGTATCAAGGGGAAGTTCCGCTACCCACCGGAAGAAATCGACCGGCGGAAAAGTGGTGGGACACTCATGGTGCGCTTCGGCATTAAGAAGAACGGTGAACTCTCGTTTACCGAAGTAATGCGAACATCAGGGAATGAGGCGCTTGATAGAAACGCCGTCGAGGCAATTCGTCAGGCCGCACCGTTTCCGAGGTTGCCCCAAGAAAACGTCCAGGGGATCAATGTCCCCATGGACATGCACTACATCCTGCACAAGTGACCAACAAAGGAGACCAGCGATGCGCTATGCAAAGTTCGCGATTCTCATCACCGCGGTAATCCTGGCGACGGCATCTACGGCCATTGCCCGGGAGGGCTACAAGGACTGGTCGCGCGTGGGAGAGAATCCCGTGTGCGACAGCGTCGAGCGGAGCGTGGACCTCATGCAGGTTCCCGCGGCGCTCAAGCCCGAGTTCGTCAAGAAGATCAAGGCATCAACGATCGAGCGACAGGTGGTCCTCACGACCATCGACAGCACGAGCGCGTCGCCGGACGATAAGGCCCTCGCAAAGGGCATCGTCAGCCAGACATGCTTCAAGTTCTTCGCCCTCGAGTACTTTCGGGACAGCCGCAAGTTGCACCCGGAGATCATGAGACTCCTGGAAGCGAAGGTGGACAAGAGTCTCTACACGCTCGCTTGGCTGAAAAAGGGTGACACATTCGATCGGATGACCTTCGGGTCACCCGCGCGAGTGACGTCCACCCCGGTCATCTACACAGGTCCAGACGATGCGTGTCCGATTCACATCTACACGGTCAAGGTTGGCAATGTGGAGGGCCGGGTGGTCCTCTGCACCGACTGTGACAACCTCGGGCACGGATGGAAGCGCGGCCCTCTCTCCGTCGAGGCCGACGCCAAGTCCAAAGGTGACTGCGTCGAGGTCTCGTTCAACACCCGGGTCGTCGGCGAGAAGGTGCGGTGGGGAGTCGGGACGAGCGAAGGTCCGCTTCCCCCGAGCGAATGCAATGCGCAGCGGCAGGGCGCGAAGCCCTGGACGGCGTGGTGGGGTGAGTGCGACATTTGTATCCCTCCATTCGAGTACCTCGAAACGAGGTTCGGAGGTGCCATGCAGGTACTGCATCGGTACCTCTATCCGGTGAAGGAGACGCGTCAGACTCTGCGGTTCTCGACCGCGGTCTGGAGCCGGTTGTTGTACCTCTGCCTCGAGAGCGCCGACGGCAGACAGACGACACGAATCGTTTCTGTCGCTCCCAAGGAGTGGCAGGGAAGACATCGCCTCGAGATTCAGGACTCCCAGTGGGCCTGGATCGAGAAGCACGGCGTCGTGAAGTAAGTTCGGAGGTTGTTCTTTCGGGTTTGGGTGGCGGCGGGGAGAGACCTCTCCCCGCCATCCTCTCCCTTTACGTACGCCGCGCAAGCGGCAAGAGC
>JAUYMQ010000239.1 GCA_030698575.1 Deltaproteobacteria bacterium | reverse complement strand
GCGAAGCTTCCGTGGATCCCCTGAGCCTCGGCCTGCTTCGCCAGCTCGATCAGGATGGGCGCCGGCAACGGCTGGAGAATGTTCCAGTAGCGAATTTCCTTCCTGCCCGGGCTGCCCATGGTCGATGTCTCCTTTTCCTGTTCGCGCATCCCGTTTCCGTCTGAGATCCGGCGCCCCTAGGAATCGATCTTCAGATCGAGGAAGGCGCCCGAAACCGCCTTCTGGCCGCCCCGATCCGCATTGTTTCCCTCCCAGACCGCGAACGCAACGCGCGCCGTGGCGCCGGGCTCGAAGTGTGTGAACTCGCCGGGTGCAGGCCGGAGCGGGCGCTGGAACACGACGACCCAGGCGCCCTGCCGGTGCTCGGCCCGCACGACCAGGCCGCTCGCGCCGCCCGGCCGCCGCTGGCTCGTGCTGTAGCCCCGCGCAATCACGTCGAAGGGCTCCTCCCGATCGGCCTTCCAGAACCAGGCGTTCACGGGGTTGCGGTCGTCGCCCATCGTGAAGGGGTTCGCGTCCTCGCCCAGCGGGAACAGGACCGCCGCGGCGTCCACGAAGCGATCAAGATCCTCGATCCGATCGTCCTTGTCCGGGTCCTCCCACGAGATGCGCACGTTGAGGGTCACACCGTTATGCGCCATCCGCGCCGACAAGCCCTTCACCTTCCCGTGCTTCGTGCTGAGGGCCATCAGGGGAGACACGGCCGCCACCATCGCCACCGGCGATGGAGAGAGCGCGACGCTTTGCGACGTGAGAACCGACCAGACCGGCCCGTCGATCTCGAGAAGCGCCGCGTTACTCACCGCCACACGATGAATCCGCATCATGAAGCTACCTCATCCCGCCCTACCCGACTGTCAGGGGCCGGGGCCCTGGGCGTCAAACCGGCTCGCGGGTGAACTCCGCGAAACGGTCACTCCATCGCCGGCTGATCAGGAGATCCATCAGCTCCGAGGGCTCTCCTCGCTGCCGCCGCTTCCGCTCCTCCACGAGCGTGCCGAGCGCGCTCCGCACGGCGGGGCCGAAGTACCGCTCGAGCGCGGCAATCGGAATCCGCCCGGCCTCGGTGAGCTTTCCTTCGCCGTCGAAGGAGAGCGGCGACATCGGCGGCACGTAGTAGACGTTGGGCTCGGTGCCGTACTCTGGATGCAGCGGCACGGCCACCTTCCATTTGCGCACCAGCTTGTGCACCTGGCTTTCAGGGTCGTCGAGATAGCCGTACGCGCGCGTTCGCCCGACGCACTGGCGGTTGCAGGCCGGCGCGATGCCCTGCTCGACGCGCGGAAAGCAGTCGATGCACTTCTCGCTCTTCTGCGTGACGGGGTTGAAGAAGATCATCGAGTAGGGGCAAGCCTCGATGCAATGACGGTGGCCCGCGCACCGGTCCTGATCGATCACCACGATCCCGTCCTCGCGCTTGAAAATGGCGTTGCGCGAGCAGGCGTCGATGCAGGGCGCGTTGGTGCAGTGGTTGCACTTGCGCGGCATGTAGAAGAAGTACGGGTTCGGCCACTCGCCCTTCCCCTGATCCTCGTCCCAGTTGTAGCCCCAGGTCGGGGCGCCGCCCTGAAGCGAGCGGGGTTCGAGCCGCCGTCCGCCGCTGGCGCCGGGAGACAGCGCCTCCTCGTGGTTGAACTGGAAGCTGTCGCCGCAGTCGACCATCGTCGTCAGCTGGCCGGCGCGGGGGCGACCCTCGGCGTCGAACCCGCCGCCCTTCTTCTCCCAGTCACGCGGATAGCCGCTGCCCGGGCAGGTCGCCACGCTGGCCCAGCGCATGTGCTCGGTCCCTTCGCGCTGCGTCCAGATGTTCTTGCAGGCCACGCTGCAGGTCTGGCAGCCCATGCACTTGTTGAGATCGATCACCGTTGCAAGCTGGCGCTTGCACGATTTGAGCTGCTGCTTGCTTGGAATCGTGGCGCTCATGCCTGACTCCGGGCTCCGCCGGCCGGCGAGAGCGACCCCGCCGCTCCGAGCCTGGCGATGTTCACGCGCAAACCCCGGTCGTTCGAGGGCGAGGGTGAGCCGGAGGTGATCTGGTAGCGCAGCTGGCCGTAGTCGCCCGCGAGCTGGATCGATTTGGGCGTGCCGACCAGCATCGCGTCGTGCGACTTCAGGCCCTTGAACTGGAAGGGCTCCCACATGTAGATGACGACCTGGTCCGGACCGACGGCGGCGGAGGTCGAGACCATGATCTCCACGTCGTCGACGTCGTTGTACATGCGCACCATCTCGCCGTCGGCGATCCCCCGCTCCGCGGCCACCCGGTCGTTCAGGAAGAGCACCGGCTGCCCGCGATGCAGCCGGAGGAAGTGGGGCGTGGCGGCGTGAAGCGTGTGAACGCTGTTTCGACTATGCCCGCTGACCAGCCTGAACGGATGGACGCCGCCGATCGGAGGCGTTTCCTTGTGCGTCGGCAGCGCCTCGCCGGCTTCCATGAACCATTCGTGATCGATGTAGAACTGCGCCCGTCGCGCGTAGGTCGGGTATATGCGCTTGTCCTCCACGTGCCACCGGAGGGAGTAGAACGGCCTCCCGATGTCGACGTCGTTCGCGGCGGCCTGCGCCGCATAGCCCTTCCCGAGCCCGCTGAAGCGAACCTGTCCGTCCTCGCGCAGCTTCTCGTAGTTGTACCCCTTGGGAAACACCCCGGTGGCTTCCGAGATGCAAACCAGCTCCCGCACCGCCTCCTCGTGATTGGTGATGCGGGATCCCATCGTGAACCGGTCGTGGAGATCCGCGTAGCGCCGGGTCTTTCCCTTCCGGTCCCTGAAGGTCGTCATGCCCCGCTTCGCGGCGCGCTCACCGATCTTGCTCATCAGCGCCGTCATGATCTCCCACTCGGGCCTGGCCTCGCCTTGCGGCTTCACTGCCTGCTCGATGAGGCAGGTAAAGGGGTTCAGGCCGAAGGTCAGGGTCATGTCGGCCTTCTCGTAGTACCAGGCGGCGGGCAGGACGATATCGCAGTACATCGCCGACGAGGACATGCGGGTCTCGATGGCGAAGAGCATCTTCAGCTTGGGGAAGAGGTTCTCGACGTACATCTGGCGGCCGCTTCGCTGCCTTCGAAGCGGGTTGTGCGCCATCAGCATCAGCACCTGGGGCGGCTCTTCCGGTCCCGGGCCGGTCTGCTGCCGGTCCCAGTAGCCGCGCCGCACCGACTCATCGAGGTACTCCCCGAAGGTCCGATCGAGGGCCGGGTCGTCCCAGTCTGCGCGGTTCCAGAGCTGATCGTAGCCCGCATGGTGGTACAGGAAGTAAACCGGAAGGATCGAGCCGGCATCGCGCCCGACCTGCGACTCGATCTCCATGCTCATCAGCTCTTCGGTGATGGTCCAGTCCTTGAGCTTCATCATGAGGGTCTTCGCATATTCCGGCGCCGCGAGCCGCAGGATGCCAAGTCGGTCGGTGGGCGCATCCATGGCGGAGAGAAGCTTGAAGCCCGTGTCGGGGATGAGGAAGCAGTTGAAGCCCGTGCCCGGCTTCCCCCAGTTTCCGGTCAGCCCCATCGCCAGCAGCAGGCCGCGCTCCATCAGATCGCCGTGGTAGTGCTTGGCCGAGCTGAACCCGATGAAGCTGCAGGTGCGCTTGCTCGCCACCTTGCGGGCAAGCGAGCGGATCACGTCCGGGTGGATGCCGCAGATCTTCGAAGCCTGCTCGGGAGTGTGCTCGCGGTCGAGCTTTTCGCGCAGCAGCGTGAAGGCCGGCGTCACCTCGACCTCGCTGCCGTCAGAGAGCTTCGCGACGTAGGTCCCGGCGAGGGCCTGCTCGCCGTCGAACTTCAAGGTTCCCCGGGGCGCCTCGACAATGCGGTCTGAAGCGAGATCGTGGAAATAGAGCTGATCTTCCCTCCCCCCGTCGACCTCTGTAGCGCGCAGATAGCGACCGGTGTCCTTTCGAACGAGCAGCGCGAGATCGGTCTGCTCCCGCATGAAGTCGGGCTGGTGAAGATCCTCGGCGACGATCGTCTGGCAGACCCCCAACCAGAAGGCCGCGTCGGTACCGACGCGCAGCGGGAGGTGCACGTCAGCCATGACCGCCGACGCGTTGTAGTCGGGCGCCAGCAGCACGATCTCGCTGCCGTTGTACCGCGCCTCGGTCATGAAGTGATAGCTCGAGGGCCAGGTGTAGGAGGGATTGGTCTGCGTGAGAATGATCAGCTCGGCGTCGAAGAAATTGTCGGCCGTGTAGCCCTGATGCATCTTCCCGAAGGTCTGCAGCAGGCCCTTCAGATCGTCGCCGATCGCGACGTTGAGATCCGGCATGACCCCATTGAGGATGCGCACGAGCCGGCCGGCGCCGGAGAGCGCCACGGTCCCCGCGTGGATGTGCGGGGCGTCGATGACGAAGCTCTCGGTGCCGTGGCTCTCGTGGGCGTCGAGGATGGCGTCGGCGATCTCGGTGAGCGCCTCGTCCCAGCTGATGCGCTTCCACTTCCCCTCGCCCCGCTCGCCCGTGCGTCTCAGGGGGTAGCGCACGCGCTCCGGGCTGCTGAGCAGGTGGTGGAAGCCGCAGCCCTTCTGGCAGCCCTGTGGGTTGTAGTCGGGATAGGCGGGGTTCGATTGGCCGGAGCGCGCCGCCTGTTCCTCACGCCACACGATACCGTCGCGCGAATAGACGCGGAAAGAGCAACCACCCGGGGCGCATTGGTTTGTGTGCGAGCCCCAGTGAACCGCGTCCCAGCGCCACTCGTTCCGGTAGATGTCTTCCCAGGATTCGTAGGCGGGACCGGCGTTTGCAGCCCCCGAAGCGTCCGCTCCGGCGCGGGCCGAGCCGATCTCCAGACGGAGCAGGGCGAGAGACAAACCCGCGGCGCCGGCGGCCTTCAGGAACTCGCGCCGGTCGATTCCCCGCTGCGGCGATCGATCGTCACCCATGGGCCTCATACGGACCCCTCTGCTCGAAGCCGGTCTTGGTGTACCCCGGACCCGTCAGCGCCGTCCGCGGCTAGCGACCCCCTCCGAATGGGGCAATTTCATGCAATTTTTGCGCCAATCGCGACTTCGCTGGAAACGATGAATGTTTACGGGCGCCGACAATATGACGCGGGGATCGCTGGAGAAAAACTTGCGCGTTCGGAGACGGACGGAGGCGCCGGGCGCAAAGCGTGCGATGGTTTCGCGCGGAACCTCGGGCCTCGCAAAGACCGGGTGGAAGCGCATGTCATTGCGAGGCGCCCTGGAGGGGCGCCGAAGCAATCCCCTTCGTGCTCGGGACCGGTGGCGCTGCCACGGGATTGTTTCGTCGGGCCTGCGGCCCGCCTCGCAATGACATGCGGGCGGCTGCCATGGGATTGCTTCGTCGGGTCGTATCGGCCAGTTCTCGGCCCGCGCTTCGCGCGGGACCTCGGGCGGCCCGCTTCGCAATGACATGCGGGTCTGGCGACCCGCTTGTCACTTCTCGTTCTTCGCGAACCACTCGAGCAGCAGCTGGTTGAACTGCCCCGGTTGCTCCACGTTCAGCCCGTGCCCGGCGCCTTTCATGATGGTGTACTCGGCGCCGGGGATCTTCGCAGCGATCGCATCGGAGAAGCGCGGGGGAATGAGAATGTCCGCCTCGCCGGCCACGACGAGCGTCGGCGTCGACACCTCGCTCAGCCGGTCGAGCACGTCATGCCCGAGCGACGCTTCCGTCTGGCGGCGGAAGCAGACGGGGTCGACCGGATTCATCTTCCAGTAGTCGAGCATCATCTGCCGGAATACCAGCAGCCCCTCGTAGTTATTCTCGATGTACTCGCTGGCCATCGTGAAGGCGATCACGAAATCGGTGAAGGCCTCGATGCCCAGCTCCTCGAGGTTCCTGCACCAGAGCCCGGTGAGAAGCTCGCCGGCCTTCGGCACCCGCGCGATCGTGGTCACGAGCGCGAGCGAGCGGAGTAGGTCCGGCGCCTTGAGGGCGACCTGCTGGCAGATCATGCCGCCGAGCGACTGCCCCACCAGATGAACGGGCCCCAGGTCGAGGTGGCGGAGGAGCCCGATGGTGTCGTCGGCCATCAGTTCGATCGTGTAGGGCGTCTGCGGCTTGTCGGATTGCCCCATGCCCCGGTTGTCGACCGTGATGACCTGGTGCGATCCCATGAAGCTAGGGACGTTCATCGCCCAGGCCAGGCTGTCGGCCCCCAGCCCCGTCACGAGGAGCACCGGCGATCCCTCTCCCATCATCTCGTAGTTGAGCGAGACGTCGCTGACCTTGACCTTCGGCATGGTATCTCTCCTGGATCAAAAAGAGGGCCGGCATCATCGCCGGCCCTCCTTTCGGCGTTCGGTTTACTTCAAGTCGCCCGCTTCAGGCGTTGACCGCCCGGCCGGCCTCGATGGTCGCCTCGACATCCCGCTTCTGGGCGTCGAGGTTGATCGCGTACTGGTCGTCCTGCTCCATCAGCCCGACGACATCAATGTCCGCGTAGTCGATCACGCCCATGTCGGCATAGGCCTTCTGGACCGTGGGGCCCCAGAGCCCGATGTGCTTGATGGTCGGCACGATGCGGGTAAAGAGCATCTTTCGGTACTCCCTCATGATTTCGGACTTGTCCAGACAGGCGACGCACTCCTTCACGGGAAGCCCGAGCTGCTCCCAGACCTCCTCGCCCTGGAAGCGGTCGCGCATGAGGTAGCTCGCCTCGACGACGAACTCCTCGCGCTGCTTCCGCTCGTGATCGCTGAGCTGCGGGTAGTAGTCCGCCAGCGACATCCGCCCGAAGGCCACGTGCCGCGACTCGTCCTGCATGACGTATGCATTCAGCGAGCTCGCCAGTTTGTTCTGGGCGAGATCCCGGATGAGCCCGAAGGCCGCCAGCGCCAGCCCCTCGATTAGGATCTGCATGCCGAGGTACGTAATGTCCCAGCGGCTGTCGGTGATGACGTCGTTCAGCTAGTGATGGTGGGTGGGGGGGATCGGATAGGCCAGCTCCAGCTTGTCGTGGAGGTAGCGGCTGTAGACCTCGACGTGCCGCGCCTCGTC
>JAUYMQ010000356.1 GCA_030698575.1 Deltaproteobacteria bacterium | reverse complement strand
GCGCCGCCGGATCGGCTGACGCATCGTGGCGCACGAAGATCCAGCCGCCGAGCCACGCCCGCACATGCCGGCCCTCGTCCGCCGCTGTCGTGGACGCGCGCCTGCGCCCGCGCGGGCTCTCCGGACAGGCGCCGAAGCGCGCGGCCAGCGACGCCGCAAAACGCCTCGTGATTGCTCTCCCGTTCTTTCCATTCCAGTTCCCGCTCGCTTCGAGCGCGGCCCGGGCCTCGGCCAGAAAGGCGACCCAGGCGGCCTCGCCCGCATCGGGCGCCGCCCGACGATCCGGACGCATGCACGACGGATGCGTTGTGGCGCGACGCGCCTTCCGCAGCGGCTCGAATATGGGCGACAGTCCAGTCACGGCAGGGAGCCTCTCTGGAGAATTTCAGTCAGGAAAACCCGATCGGACGGACCCGGTCAAGAAATACTGGCGGGGGGGAAGCGCCGGGCCCGGCGGCGGCTCGTCCGAGGGGCCTGCTTCTTCGTTTATCACCCGCCTGTGACACCCGGCGCCAGGCGCAAAACGGCCCCCGGGAAAGGATTGCTCCCGGGGGCCCCCACGGGCATGCGCCCCGTGGCAAAACAGCGACTACAGCGTCGCGGTGCAGTGCGCGCAGCGGGTCGCTTTGATCGAAATCGACGAGAGGCAGTAGATGCACTCCTTCATCGTCGGCGCCGCCGCAGGCGCCTCCTCTTCCCGTTTCATCCGGTTCATCTGCCGGATAATAAGGAAGAGCACGAAGGCCACAATCACGAAATCGAGGACGCCGTTGATGAAGGCCCCATAGTTGATCGTGGGCGCACCGGATTCCTGGGCCGCCGCGAGCGTCGCGTAGGCCGTATCCGACAGATTGATGAAGAGCTTCGAAAAATCGACATTGCCGAGCGCCATGCCAATGGGCGGCATCAGGACATCATTCACAAGCGAGCTGATGATCTTTCCGAAGCTCGCGCCGAGGATGATGCCCACGGCCATGTCGAACATGTTCCCCTTCAGTGCGAATTCCTTGAACTCTTTGAGCATTGCGGCCTCCTTTCAGGTCACCTTCAGATCGCCTTCTCATCGCGTACCTATTTGTTGCAGGCAACTCATGCGGTCAACGCGGGTGTGGCTCCCCCGGAACCGAATCGGGGCTACTTATTCATCCAGATGTCGAGTTCCTCTCCATCAATGTCGGTTCTCACGGCCGCCTCCCGCGCTTCGCTCCCGAGAAACCCGCCGAGGCGCGGGACTTCCCACCGAATCCGGCCCGGAGGAGTGACGTCGAGGAGCGCGAGCAACGTGGGATAGATATCGACGGTGCGCGGAAGCCGGCCCTGGGCGAAGACGTACTTCGCCTTTGCGACGTTGAGGCGGGGGCCGTGAATGAGCAGCGGCACCGCGATGTGCTCGCGCCGCAGAGCCCCGTGAAGCCCCCGCTGCATCTGCGTCCAGGGCTCAAAGCCGGGGGCCGCGTCGATGACGATATCGCCCGTGTTCTTCCCCTCGAGAAGCTGAACGATCTGGACGATGCCGTCGGGAAAGTTCGTTTCACGCGTTGCCGCCGCCCAGACGTCGCCGTCGTAGAAAGCGCCCTTCCCGATCATCGGGGCGGTCAGCTCGAAGCCCGTGTAACCGAGCGGATCCGGCCCGGCGACCACGGCGTAAGCATAGGCACGCTGCCCCGCGGGACCCGGACGGACCCTGATGGCCCCCTCCCCCTCTGCCGTGAAGACATGATAGGCGGCGTTCTCGCGGTCCGCGGCGTACACGTGCGAGACGGCCTCGTATCGCCGCAGTGTCTCGACGAGATCGACCGGCGCCGCCTCGGGCGCACCCTCCACACCCGCGGTGTAGGCGGCCAGATCGGCGTAGCCCGGGCGGGCGCGCCAGTCGTCGAGCGCCGCGCCGGGCTTCCTGAGGTAGATCTGGACGTTCGCATTCCCCGAAACCGCGGCGATGCCGGCCCAGCGGCGGTGTTCCCCCGCCCGCCAGGTCTCGTTGAAGTCATCGGACATGCGCCTGATCGAATCATGAATCGGCACGCCCGTGTCGCGGGTTAGTTCCGCGATGAGATCGAAATGCACCGCCTCGTCCTCTCCCACCGGGCTGGTGCCGTGATCCGCAGAGACGATCACCGTGACATCGTCCAGGGCCCCCGCCCGGTCATACACAGCCCAGAGCGCTCCGAAGATCTCGTCGACCTTGCCGAGGGCCTTCTCGTAAACCTCCCCCATGCCGTCGTTGTGGGAGGTGTCGTCGGGAAGGTGGAGCGAGATCATGGAAAACCGCGGCAGGTAGCCGAGCCGCCAGGCGCCCAGATCCTTCCGGCGCGCCACGCGTTCGAAACCCGCCAGGCCCACCAAGGCCTCGGCCAGGGCCCGCGCCTGCGCGGCGGCGCCCCAGCTGAAGTAGGAGCCCTCGTAGGCGCCGAGTGCGAGGAACTTCTCGCGGTCGAACCAGGGCGTTGTGTAGTTGAGGAACGAGAGCGTGTTCTGGAGATCGTTCTGGGGAACGTGGCCGAGCCCGTATCGGGCGATGGCCCCCGGCACGCTGATGTAGTTCTCGTGCAAGGGGCGGATGACGCGGCCGTCATCGCGCCACCCGCGCCGCGTTACGAACCCCTGCTGATTGAAAGTGTCCTCGGGGCCGAGGACCTCATAGATGATCGGGAACTCGCGCGACAGCTCCTCGCTGATGGCGTTCGTCTCCCAGCCGATGTAGGCGCGAAAGGCCATCTGGTCGCGGAGGTACTGGCGGATGCCGGAGAGATCGGATTTCTCGGGAAAGATCCCGGCCAGAAAAGGCTCGTAGGCGGGCCCGGTCGTGCTGGGCCAGACGCCGGTGGCGGCGGTGTACACGCCGCGGCTGCGGCCGTCCTTGCCGGGTTCCAGCAGCTTCGCGAAGTGCGGAAGCTTTCCCGCGTGCAGCATGCGGGCGAAGACAGCCTCGTTCGTTCCGTCGAGAATAATGAGGAGCACGCGATCGCCGGCGAGAAGGCTCCCCTCGGATGCCCGGTCGCAGGCGCCCCCGAGCGCGAGGGCGAACCCGGCGAGCATCAGCAGAGCGAGCCCGATCAGAATCCCGCGCCAGCCTTTCACGTCCCCCCCTTCAGTCGACCCGCGCTCAGCCGCCTCCCCCCGTCCCCCTGAGCACAGCGGCCGACGCCTCCGCGGCGCCCGGCGGGATCCAGGCCTCGAGCATCGGATCGGATCGTTCAGCCACGATCGCCTCCATCCGGGCCAGCGTATCGCCGCGAAGCTGGCGCTTGATCCGGCGATAGGCCTCGGAGGGAATGCCCGCGAGATCCCGCGCTACCTCCAGTGCCCGTGGCAGCACGCGACCGGGCGGCTGCAGCTCGTCGAGAAGCCCTTTCTCGAGGGCCGCGGCCGGGCCGATGTTGCGCGCCTCGAGCGCGAGCACGCGCGCCACGTGCGGCGTCACCTCGGCCTTCAATACTTCCATGGGCCCGGCCGGAAACGGAATGCCGACGCGCGCTTCAGTGAGGCCAATCTTACAGGGCGCATCGGTCCCCACGCGATAGTCGGCCGTAAGCATGAGGATGAGGCCGGCCGCGACGGCGTGGCCGTTCACGGCGGCGACGACGGGACGCGGAAAGCCGTAGATGCGCGTGACCATCGCGTTGACCTTCTCGATGAGCGCGCGCTGCTCTTCGGGGCCGTAGGCGGGAACAGCCTTCAGATCGAGCCCGCCCGAGAAGAACGCGCCTTTTCCCGTGAGCACGACGGCCCCGACGTCGTCCTTCGCGAGCACTCGCTCGAACATCTCCGCCATCCGGTCCACGAAGGCAATGTCGACCGCGTTCGCGGGTGGACGATCGAGGTGGCAGATCGCAATCGCCCCGTCCCGCTCGACATGCACCATATCGGACCCCATGAGGAGCCTCCTTCCTTTCTTCCGCCGGCGCCGCTCACGGTAGACCCGGACCCGGAGAGCGTCAAGACAGCGGGACCCACGCGGGCTCCGCCGCCGAGAAGGATGCCGAGCGCGCAGGGGATTGCTTCGTCGCTTCGTTCCTCGCATCTCTGAAAGCGCGCCGGGATGCAAGGGCTCGCCCTTGTCTTCTTCGGTGCCGTTCCTGGGTTTCGCCTGGGATCTGGTCTTGCCAGAGTCATCTCTTCGCCGTCCGAGCGGCATGAGGGGATTCCCAAGAGC
>JAUYMQ010000355.1 GCA_030698575.1 Deltaproteobacteria bacterium | reverse complement strand
GCGCGGATCTCCTCGATCCACCCCGTGTGCCGCCGCCCCTCGCGCGGGCCGGCGATCTCGGGGATCGCCTTCACGATCTGATCGAGGATCGCGCCCACGTGCCCGGCGATGCCGACGTCGGCGCCGCGGTTCACGCCGATGTCGAGGGGGTCGATGTCGATCTGGATGATCTTTGCGTTTTCGGGGATCGACTTGCCGTAGCCGAGCCGGAAATCGAGCGGCGTGCCGATCACGATGGCCACGTCACAGGAGTCGAGCGCGAAGCCGCGTGTGTGGCTGAAGAAGTTCGGGTGGTCGGGCGGCATGCAGCCGCGCCCCATGCCGTTCAGATAGACCGGCAGATCCGCCTCTTCGACGAAGCGGCGAAGCGCGTCCTGCGCGCGACCGAGCCAGACGGATGAGCCCGCCATGACGACCGGCTTCTGCGCGCTCTGAAGGAGCTTCACGGCCATCTCTACGTACTCGGGATCGCCGTAGCTCTTGGCGTTCGTGTAGTAGTTCGTCGGGAACTCGACCTCGTCGATCGGCGAGCTGCTGATCATGACGTCGAGCGGCACCTCGAGAAACGCCGGGCCCGGCCGGCCCGTGATCGCGTGGCGCATCGCGATGGCCACGTACTCGGGCAGCCGGCGCGTCTCGAAGCAGCGGTCCGACCACTTGGTGATGGGCGCCATGAGCGCCACGTGATCCATCTCCTGGAGCGCCCCCTTCTTGAACATTGAAAAGGGGCCTTGGCCGCCGATGCAGAGCATGGGCGACGAGGCGCGCCAGGCGTTCGCCACGCCCGTGACCGCGTCGGTCACGCCGGGGCCCGCCGTCACCACCGCCACGCCCGGGGTCCCGGTGATGCGCCCCCAGGCGTCGGCCGCGTGCGCCGCCGCCTGCTCGTGCCGGACGTCGACCACCTTGATGCCCTCGTCGATGCACCCGTCGTAGATCGCGAACACGTGCCCGCCGCAGAGCGTGAAGATCGTGTCGACCCCCTCGTTCTTCAGCGCCCGCGCAATGAGCTGTCCGCCCTGTCCGATCATGCTGCCTCCACGTTGTGGCTAACCAAGAATCTTTTGTTCAAATCTTTATGCTCAAATCTTATGCCCGTCTTCCAAAGATTCCGTTGTTCAAATCTTTATGCCCAAAACTTCACGCCGCCGCCTCCGAGAAAGCCATCTCGTCGATGGCCGGCGCGCCGGCGGTCGAGGGAATACGGAGTTCGTCGGGCACGATCGGGGGCTGCCCCGCTTTGGGGAAGATGCGCAGCAGCCGGTAGAGCGTGCTCCGCTGGGCCGGCAGACGCCCCATCCCGTAGATCATCTCACGGAACGCATCCGGGCTCACGTACTGCCCGTGAACGGCGCCGGCCATGCGCGAGATCGACTCCTCCATCAGCGTTCCGCCGAAATCGTTCGCGCCTGCGTCGAGGCAGGTCTGTGCGAGCGCGTGCCCGAGCTTGGGCCAGGAGACCTGGATGTTGTCGATCCAGCCTCGCAGGAACAGCCGGCTCACAGCGTACATCTTGATCTTCTCTTCCGCCGTGGGCCCGGGCCGGCAGCCGCCGGCGAGATAGAGAGGTGTGAGCGTGTGAACGAAGGCGAGGGGGACGAACTCGGTGATGCCGCCGGTCCGCTTCTGAAGATCCCGGATGACCGACAGGTGGCGCGACCAGTGCCACCGCTCCTCGATGTGGCCGAACATGATGGTGGACGTCGAGGGAATTCCCGCCTCGTGCGCGGCTGTGACGACGTTGACCCACTCGTCCACAGTGAGTTTGTAGGGCGACATGCGCTTGCGCACCTCGTCGACCAGGATCTCCGCGGCCGTGCCGGGGATGGTGTCGAGCCCGGCGTCCTTCAGTGCCAGGAGATGATCGCGAACGTTTCTGCCGGTGCGCTTCGCGCCGTAATGAATTTCCATGGGTGAGTAGGCGTGGATGTGGAGAGAGGGGTGGCGCGACCTGATCGCCCGCAGCACGGCCTCGTAGTGGTTGCCGGGGAGATCCTTGTTGAGGCCCGCCTGGATGCACACCTCGGTGGCGCCGCGCTCGACCGCTTCGTCGGCCCGGAGGGCGACCGCCTCGATATCCTGATAGTAGGCTTTCGGGCTCGCGTCGCGGACCTTGAAGTTGCAGAACTGGCAGCCGACGAAGCAGCGATTCGTGAAGTTGATGTTGCGGTTGAACACGAAGGTGACGAGATCGCCGTTGGCGTCCCGCCGGTGGTGATCCGCGACCGCCAGGAGCGCCGACATCTCCGCGCCCTCGGTGTCAAACAGCGTCGTGGCGTCGGCTTCGGCGATCTCGCCGCCCGCGAGCGAGTGATCAAGGATGCGCGCCACCTCCGGATCAATGCGTGAGAGGAACGCGGCGTCGTGGACGTCGGGGTGCGTGATGCGCGTGGCCTTCGTCGGTCCGTTCATGCGTTCACTCCCGCGGGGACGCCCCGCGCGCAAGTTCAACCAGCTTTCGGGCCGCGGTCGCGGCGTCCGGCGCCTCGGTGATCGCCGAGACAACCGCCACTCCCGCAGCGCCTGCATCGATCAGCGTCGGGACGCGCCCGGCGGTCACGCCTCCGAGGGCGTAAACCGGAATGCCGAGCGCTCTGCAGACCTCGGCCAGTTTCCCGACCCCCTGGGGCGCAAGATTTGTCGCGCCGCTCGAGTCGGTCTTGAAGATCGGGCTGAAGGTCACGAAGTCGGCCCCGTCGGCCTCGGCCCGCCGCGCCTCGTCGAGGGCGTGAGCGGAGTAACCGATGCAAAGCCCCGGCGCGATCTTCCGCGCCGCCGCGACCGGAAGCGTCGTGGCGCCCAGGTGAACCCCCGCGCAGCCCGCGGCCAGCGCCAGATCCACGCGGTCGTTCACGAGGATCTCCGCGCCCCCGGCACTTGCCTGCACCTCTCGCAGGAGTTCCAGGAGGGCGCGCGTCGGGAGATCTTTTTCCCGAACCTGGATGAGCCCGACGCCCGCGGCCGCTGCTTCCGCGGCCAGCTGGGCCACCGGCCGCCCCATGCTCCGGCGCCGGTCGGTGATGAAGTACACGCCGCCCATCGCGCCGGCCACGCGCGGCCTCAGACCTCGATCCGTTGATCGAGCGGGCTCGATGCGGTGGCGTAGAGCTTCTTCTCGATGCGTCCTGCTTCGTAAGCCAGCCTGCCGGCGATCACTGCGTGTTTCATCGCCGTCGCCATCTGCACCGGATCCTTCGCCCCGGCGATGCCCGTGTTCATCAGGACGGCCGAGCAGCCGAGCTCCATGGCAATGGCCGCGTCGGATGCGGTCCCGACGCCCGCGTCGAGGATCACGGGCACGCCGACGGTTTCGAGGATGATCCGGATGTTGGTCGGGTTGCGCACGCCCAGCCCTGAGCCGATCGGGGCCCCGAGCGGCATCACGGCGGGGCAGCCGAGGTCGGCAAGCTTCCGGTTCAGGATCGGATCGTCATTCGAATAGGGAAGGACGGTGAATCCCTCACCGAGGAGAATCTCCGCCGCGCGGAGGAGCGCCTCGGCGTCGGGGAAAAGCGTGCGCTCGTCGCCGATCACCTCGAGCTTGATCAGATCGGTCCCGCAAAGCTCCCGCGCCAGACGCGCGGTCGTGACAGCCTCGTCCACGGTGTAGCAGCCCGCGGTGTTGGGCAGGAGCCGCGTGCGCGACAGATCGAGGCTCGCCATGAAGCTCCCCTCGCCCTGCGCGCGGAGATCCACGCGCCGGATGGCCACGGTGACGAGATCCGCCCCCGACGCCTCGATGGCCGCGCGCTGCACGTCGAGCGACGGATACTTTCCGGAACCAACAATGAGCCGCGATCGGAACGTGTGTTTTCCCAGCTTCAGGATGTCCTGTGATTCGTCCATTTGAGAAATCAACCTCGTGCGCTAGTCGGTCTGTTCGCGCGGAAATCAGCCGCGTGTCATTGCGAGGAGGGTGGCCTCTGGTCCCGCGGGAAGGACTCGCATGTCATTGCGAGGCACGCCCCGCAGGGGTGTGCCGAAGCAATCCCCTTCGCGCTTGCCACCCTCCGGAACTAAAGATGCGGCCATGGAGGGGATTGCTTCGTCGCTTCGCTCCTCGCATCTCTGAAAGCGCGCCGGGATGCAAGGGCTCGCCCTTGTCTTCTTCGGTGCCGTTCCTGGGTTTCGCCTGGGATCTGGTCTTGCCAGAGTCATCTCTTCGCCGTCCGAGCGGCATGAGGGGATTCCCAAGAGC
>JAUYMQ010000354.1 GCA_030698575.1 Deltaproteobacteria bacterium | reverse complement strand
AAGATGCAGCTCGCCGGGGGCGTTTCCGAAATTCTTGCCGAACACCAGGATGTCTCCGCCCGGTTCGGGCACCGAAAAGGGGAATAGCGCCTCGATCCTGGGGAACACCATCAGGGTCTGCCCCATGGCCTTCCCGATCTGAAACTTGGGACAGTTGTCGAGGATCTTGCAGAGATTTTCCGCCAGGCCGGGCTGTATCATGCCCGTCCCCGCACCGCCTGCAGTGACTGTAAAGATCTTCTGCGCCGCGCCCGTGCACTGCTCGACGGCCGTGGCGGTGACGGTGTAACTCCCCGCGCTCGTGTAGACATGGGTGGCGCTGTTATCGGCCTGGTTGTTGTTCTCGAAGTCGGCGTTGTCGAGCGTGACAACGGGGCTGTTGTCACCGAAGTTGACGTTGAGCTTCTTGCACTTCAGCGTTCCCTGGACCGTGATGGTGACGTTCTGGTTGGGGGTCCCTGTGGCGGGGCTGAAACTGAGGGCGGTGATCGTGCCGTCGACGGCCCAGGCGCCGCGCGGCGCTACGGTCAAGAGCAATCCGATAGCCAGGATCGCACCGAGCAAAGTTTTCATCCGCTTCTTGCTCCTCTCACAAGGGGGCTACTGCAAAAGGAAAACAGGCCGGACACGCGGAAGCCCGCGAAACGATCCGCCGCCCGCCCATACTACGCCTCTTGACATGGAAGTTTGTAGGGCTGCCGGGAACCGCCGGATTACAGTGGCGTTTTATCCGGGGGGGCGTGGCCCCCCGCGGGGCGAATCGAGACCGATGGTCGTCCGCTAGGGAAGAACCGAAAGAAACAGCGGCCGTCCCGACTAATAACAGGGACTGTCCCACTTATGGAGTGATGGGAGGCCAAGGCCGGAACCCATCGGCGGCGTGGTTGAGCGACTTCATGACGCGGCGCGCGCCGGTAATATTCACGGGGTCAGGTCTTGAATTTGACCGCCCGTCGTATTCAAGACCTGACCCCATGAATTTGATCACTTCTCGATGCGGAACTTGCGCCAGTCGGAGGTCGCGATGGGAATACCCTCGTCCCCGAGCGCCTCGACGCGCCAGCGCAGCCTCTCGCCGGCGTGCTCGCGGAGCGACGGCGGCGCGGTGTAGCTCGCCACGCCGGGGTTCATCATCGCGGTGAGCACCTCCTCGTCCTCGCCTTGCTCGACGACGAGCTTGTAGATCAGGGCGCTCTCGACCTCGTCCCAGGTGAAGGTCAGCGGATCGCCCGGCCCGAGCTTCGCGTGATCCTTCGGTTCGAGGAGTGACAGCTCGCCGGCCGTCAGCGCGGCCATGAGCTTCGGATCGGCGCCCGAACCCACGATGAAGCGAAGGACCGGCAGCGGGAAGCCCGAGGTGCCGCCCGTCAACACCGTCGCGCCCGGTACATTCGACTCGGTGATGTTCGAGCTGCCCACCTTGTCCTGGGTCGCCTCGATCCGAAGCAGGATCAGATGAAGCCCGTCGGAGTTGATCGGAATGTTCTTCGGGTCGGGACCCGGGAGATAGAGCTTTCCCGTCGGGGGAAGAACCCGGTCGAAGCGCTCAATCCGGGTATAGCGCCGCTGCTTGATCCGATCCTCCACGGGGAGGTTGGCCTCGGGAAGCAGATCGAACATGCGCGGCTGTGAGTCGCCAGGCACGACGATCTCCCAGCGCCCCTTGAGGCGCCCGGAGCCGTCGTAACGGATCTCGGCGCCGAACGGGGGCGGCGCTGCGCCCCGCGGGATGGCGAGAACCGGCTTGTCTTTCTTCCACCGGAGGCGCACCTCGAACAGCGAGAGCGGCACGCCCGCCCCGCCCGAGGCAAGGCGCACGAGCACGGGAACAAATACGTCGTTCGGCGAGCCGAGGGTGTCGCGAAACAGGCGCACGTAGAAGAAGCGGGAAGGCCCGCCTGCCTGGGCCCGCTGGTAAGCCTGGCGCGTGACCGAACTCGGAAAGGTCACCACTTCGGTGAAGTTGTCGTCGCCGGCGCTCATCGTCGAAATCTGACTTCTCATCGGCGCGCGCGCGAAGATGGTCCCGGGCGCGCAGGAGTTGTCGGGGTTGAGCTCCCCGCACCAGAACGCCTCGATCGGCACGTACCTGAAGACGTCGAAACTGAACAGGTTCCGGTAGGTCAGGAAAACCGTCGTGGGCCCCTGCGCGCGGACGTTCACGACGTTCGGGCTCACGCTGAGCGCATGGACCGGCGCCCCGTGGAACAGCATGCCCAGGAGAACGCCCAGTACCAGAACAGAGGTGCGCTTGATCGTCTTCATGCGGTTTCTTCCTCAGAAAAAGCTGATGCTCATGCCGGCGCTCAGGATCCAGAGGTGCCCCGACTGCGAGGGGTCAGGCGACAAGGCTTCCGTCACCAGAAGAAGCGGGTCGCGCGCGCTCGTCGACTGCCAGAAGTGGCGCACGTAGATCCGGCCGGGATGCTTCCTGCCCCGCAGCCCGGGCAGTTCGAACCGCCTCGCCAGCTCCGTCTCCAGGTTGACGTCACCGCTCTTGGCGCCGCCGCTGCCGTCCGAATTCCTCGTGGTGGTGTAGTTGCCCAGAAGCGTCCACTCGGGAAAGAACTCGTACTCGAAGCCCAAGTTGTAGCTTCGCGTGTAGCTATTCACCGACGCCATCTCGTCCTTGACCCGAGTCCGCTCGTAGCCCGCCGTCACCGACACGTCATCCACCGGCCGGACCGTGCCGGAGATGCTGTGCGTTCCCGTCACGAAATCGGCGTTGCTCGCGCTGCCGTTGCGGGTGTCCTCGTCCGAGTGCGAGTAGCTGTACTCGGCGCTCCAGCGCTCATGGGTAAAGGAAACCAGGACGTTCTGCAGCGTGCTCACCAGGTTGGGAATGTCGTCGGCGGAAACGACGATCGCCGGCAAGCCCACACTCGGATCCAGCGTTCCGAAACTGCCCGGCCCGTATCCGGCCATCCGCGGCATGTTCGCTCCGAACTGGTGCACGCGGTTCCAGGAGTAGCTCACGTTCGGCCACCACCATCCGCCGGACCCCCGGCCGTCCCAGAGCTGCCCCACAGGCACGTTCACATTGAACCGCGCGTCGCGCGTCTTCGTCTTGAGCAGCGTGGGGATGTCGTCGACGTTGTCTTCCATCCAGGTGTGCATGAACTGGCCGCTCACGCCCGCGAGTTCGAGATCCATCACCGCTTCGTTGAGCTGCAGATCGGCCTGGGTGTACGCCCCAAGGCTCTGATACAGCGGGTCGACCATCTCGTGGCGGTAGGTGGTGGTCAGCGACGCGCTGCGGCCTTTCCAGAATTCACGCTGGCGGAGAAGCTCGACGGAGGCCTCTCCGTAATAGGCGTTGTCGGTGCTCCGCTTGCTCTTTCCGATCACCTCGCCGGAGGACAAATCGTTATCAAAGGGGTTCTCGAAACTGCTCCGTGCGAAGCCGATATCCGTCCGGATGCGCTCCGAAAAGGCATCGGTTCTCAGGCGAAAACCGATTCCCTGGCTCACTTTCTTGTCGGCAATCTCGCCCACGTTGAAATCGGTCTCGGGCTCTTCCTTGCCAATGAGAAGCGTGGTGTCGAAGCGGCTCGAGATGCGCTCCCGGTCGAACAGCTGAAGCCCGATCGATCCGGCGGTGATGTGGTGATCCAGGTGCTCCAGCCCCGAGAAGTTGTCGTAACCCACGATGCTCGTGGCGTTCATGGAAGCCACCGAGAGAAAAACCTTGTCCTTGAAAGTGTAGCTGGCCATGAGGCCGCGGCTGTAGAACTGATTGAGGATGTGCCGCTGATCGCCATAGACGATGTGGCCGATCTGCAATTCACCGTCACCTTTCCGGAGAGTGACAAGATAGTCGCTCAGGTCGAATTGGTCGGCGCCGCTTCCCTTGTTGCCGTACTGGAGGGCCTCGTTCTTCTCGGTGACGCCGAGAAAATTGAAGGAGGTCTGGAGCTGGGCGCCGCTCCGTTCGAAATCCGTGTCGACACCCACGCCAAAATCCGCCGCGGTCTTCGGGGTCTTCTCCGGCCGGGCGATGTCTCCCGTGGGTTCGGCAATGATACGCGACCACACGTTGGCGTCGAACCGCGGATCGACGTCGAGCCGCTCGAACCCTGCGTGCGTGAGCACCCGGATCGGAAAGCGCGCGATCTCCTTCCAATCGTCACCCTTGACGAACTGGACGATCAACTCCTTCTCGCCGCTCGGAAGCGAGATGACGGCCGGGTCGAACACGAGCTCGTTCCCCCTCCACTTGAACTGGGAGCTCAAATCGGTCTCACCGATGAAGATGGCGATTCTCCCCTCGGCGGGATCGGGCATGCGGTCGAAACGAACGCGGATGGGTTCCTTGTTCTCGATCCAGGTTTCGGCGTCGAAGCTGGTCTCGACGACCGTGACC
>JAUYMQ010000353.1 GCA_030698575.1 Deltaproteobacteria bacterium | reverse complement strand
CGCCGCGCCGGTCACCCGGCTGGTCGCCGGGACCGGCGAGAAGGGGCGCGCGCGATCGGCGGCGGGGCGTTCGCGGTTGACCCGCTCCTGCTTCGTGATCTCCTCGCCGGCGTAGGTGAAACGCGCGTCGATGCGCCCGTCGAAGTCGGTGTCTTCCTCCTGCTGGTGCTTCTGGCCGTCGAGGAAGCTGATCCACACGTCGGCCTGACCGTCTTTGTTGGTGTCGGCGTCCTGGCGCGAGAGGGTCCCGCCCATGAAGGTCGATCGCAGGTCGAGCTTGCCGTCGGCGTCGGAATCGGTCTCCTGCACCACGCGCGTCGCGTCGGGCCACTCGGTGATCGTGTCGAAGCGGCCGTCGTGATCGGTGTCTTCCAGCTTTCGCGTGATGCGGGCGCCGGACATCTCCTCGACGACGTCGACCCGGCCGTCGCTGTTCGAGTCGAACTCGCGGCGCGCCGCCTGCCCGGCCTCGAAGGTCAACGTCTCCTGCCCGGCATCCGTCAGGCGCACCTCGCGCACCGGCTTGCCGCCGGAAAACTCCACGACCGTTTCGGCGCGGCCGTCGCCGTCCTTGTCGAGCTCCTTCCGCGTGAGGGCGTCCCCCTCGTACCAGGACTTCGTCTCGAAGCCGCCGTCGAAGTCGGTATCCTGCTCCCGGCGCGTCATCTTCTCGTCGCGGTACCAGGCGCGCAGATCGGTCTTGCTGTCGAAATTTGAATCGATCTCCTCGTGGTCGAGCCGGCCGCTCACGAAGAAGCGCCGGATGTCCACGAGTCCGTCCTTGTTCTTGTCCCCCTCGACGCGCTCGAGCTGCCCCGCGCGATCATAGTGAGAGAAGGTGTTGGCCTTGCCCTCGGTGAGCCCGAGATCCTCCACACGCGCAATGCGCCCGCCCTCGAAGATCACCACGCGGTCCATCACGCCGTCGCCGTCGGTGTCTTCCTGCTGCCGCGAGGCGTCGTTGTTCGAGTAGGCGACCACGCGCTGCTTCTTCCCCTGGCTGTTCAGCGACAGCTTCTTCGAGAGGGTGCCCGATGGATCCAGCTCGTAGACCGTGTCGGGCTTTCCGTCGCCGTTCTCGTCGACCTCCTGCCGGACCAGGCGGCCTTCTTCATAGTGGTGCCAGATGTCCACGCGGCCGTTGTAGTCCTCATCCTGCTCCTGCCGGGCCGGCTTGCCCGCGGTGAAGAAGATCCAGACGTCCGTGCGCCCGTCGCCGTCGTTGTCCAGCTCCTGGCGCACGATCTGATCGTTTTCGTAGTAGAGCTTCGCCGCCGGATCGGACACCTGCGCGTGCGCGACGGCGCCGGAGAGCGCAAACGCCAGGCAGACAGCCGGCAGGCTGAGGGCGCGGGCGGTCATCCGGTGCTCGTGATGGTGACGGTGACCGTCAGGGCCAGGGGGATGCCGATGAGCCCGCGGAACTTGCCTGGGATCGGCGGGAAGGGGGAGCCGCGCTTCATGGCGTCCATGGCGCTCTGGTTTAGCCCCACGTTCGACGAACGCCGCACGCTCACGTCGTATGCGCGCGCGCTGGCGTCGAGGCGGAAGACCAGCACTACGGTCTGCTTTCCTGCAACGCCCGGCGGGTAGGCCCACACCTGCTGAATGCGTTTCTTGATCTTCTCCAGATACTCCTGGAAGTCGGGGTCGGTTTCGAAGCTGCGCATGGGAGAGCCCTGGACGTCCCCGCGCCCGGTGCTCGCGCCGCGCCCTGTTCCGGCGCCCTGTCCCCCGGGGACCGCTACGGGGCCGGCGGGCCCCCGAACGCCCGTGGCGCCGCCGCGATCGACGTCGATGTCGGAGGCCGACGCACCCGCGCCCATCGTGACTTCGGCGCCCGCCGAGGGCGCCCGCACGTCGGCGACGCGCTCCGAGAGCGTGGGGGTGCTCGGCGAGATGGGCGCCTTGGTGCTGATGGCCTTGGGCTTGCTGATGGATTTGGGCGCGAGAATGGGCTCGGGCTCAGGCTCCGGCACGGGCTTCTGCACCACCGGCGTGGGCCTGGGCTTCGGCTTCGGAGCCGTCGCCTTGGGCGTGGGCGCCTTGGCCTCGGCCTTGGGGGCCGCCGCGGGTTTGGCGGGCTCGGGCACGGGCGCGGGGACGGCCGCAGCCTGTCCCGCCTCGGAGGGCAGCAGCTCCTCGAGCCGCACGATGACTTCCTTTTCCTTCTCGGGATCAGGCTCGGGCAACTCGCTCAGCACCTGCCAGAGGAGGAGCGCCAGGATCAGATGAAGCAGGAGTGAGGTCAGGAAGAAGGGGTCGAACCGCACGTTGCGGTCCTCGATCAGCCAGAGATCGCCGGCCTCGCGCACCCGGGGCGCGGGCGACCAGAAACGGAGCAGGCCGGAACTTTCCTGGCGACTTGCCCACTCCGAGATCGGGCGGAACCACCGCGCGGGAATTCGCGACTGCTTGCGCTGAAGCTCGTCGATGGCGTCGCGCAGAAATGTCCAGCGCGACTCGCCGGCGCCGTTCGGCCGTGGGTCGCTCATGGCGCGCCCCCCGGGCCGGGCGCGGTCGGTGGCGAGGTCACGGGTTCCCGCGCCATGCCCAGCTCCTCACGCTGCCGTTCGGCCTGCTCGAAAGCCTTGCGGCGCTCCACTTCGATCTCGAGGAACAGATCGCGGTCGGGCAGGCCGCCCTCGTCCTCCTCGATCTGGATCTCGAGCAGCTTCTCGAGCTGCCGCGCCTCCTCGACGCTCACGTCGAGGCTCTTCTGCGACGGGCGCTGGTAGTTCACGGTGACGTTCTGCATCGACGAGCCGCCGTCGGTGGCGATGGCGATGATCTCCAGCCGGTTGGGCCCGGGCCTGACGGGGACGAGCGAGTCGAAGGTGCCGTCGGGATTGAGCTTAACCACGCGCGCGCGCTCCTGCGTGGTGGTGTTGAGCACGGTGACGCGCTGCACGCGCAGCGCCGCGACGGCCTCGATGACGGCGGGGAGCTTGCCCGGATCGGGCACCGGCACGAACATTCCGCCCGACACGCGCGCCGCATCGACGGTGGCCAGCGGGCGCGCGAGCGCGCTCTTGCCCACCGGGAAAGCGTGGACCTTGATGCCGAGCCGGCCGGCGGTCTCGGCGTAATAAACGGTCAGCTCGACGTTCTTCCGCTCGGCGGCGAACCAGCCGAGGAAGGGGAGGGTGGGGAAGCCGTCTGTGAAGAGATAGATCGAGCGCTCGGCGCCGGGGCGTGGAACGGAGGCGCTCTGAAAGCCGGTCAGCTCGTTCACCGCCATGCGCACGCCCTCGGCCATGTTGGTGCCGCCGTCCGGGCCGCGCTGGAGAATTCGCGCGAGGGCGCCCTCGACCAGATGGTAGTTCCCCGTCAGGGGCTGCTCGACGACCGCGTCGGGGATGAGCTGGCGGCCGAAGCCGAACCCCTGTGTCCGCCCGCCGTCGAAGGTGACCACCGCCACGGCGGTGATGCCCGGGTCGAAACTCTGGAGCAGCTTGCGCGCCGAGGCGATCTCGGCGGCCAGCACGGAGTCGCCGCCGTCAGTGTTGGTCACGAGGCCCAGGAATCCGCGCCCGGTCTTGCCGTCGCCGTCGACGTCGGCGCCCGAGGGGTCGGCCGTGCTGCCCGACGAATCGATGAGCATCACGACGTCCTGCGCCCGCCGGTAGGGGGCGTTGACCCAGGTGTCGCCGGTCAGGTAGGCGAGATTCAGGTGATGGGTGAGGTTCTCGCCGTCCTGCGGCGAGCGCACGTCGAGGTTGACCGAAGAGATCGCCCCGGCCTCACCGGCCATGGTGAGCGTGAGCAGGCACGCGGCGGCGAGCGCCAGGACCCTTCCTGGCGGTCTCGGGTTTGAGTTCGGGGCTTTCGACACGCTTCGATGCACGCTAGGCGCTCTCTTGAGGATGCGGGCGGGGATGGATCGGGTACGCGCCCTGGGGGGTGGGAGGCGAGATCCGGACCGACGCCCGCGCGCGTGAAACCGGGAAAAAACGATGCTACCACCCGCCCCGCACCCCATCAAGACGCGCGAGGGGCCGTAACATTCGCCCCGCATGTCATTGCGAGGAGGGCCGAGGAAGTATTGAGGCCCGACGACGCAATCCCCCCGCGCTCTCAGCGTCCGGGCTGGAAGAGCTTGCCGGGATCGAACACGGCTGGCCCCGTGCGGGGCGCCCGCTGCCTGCGGATCGGGTAGTGCATGGAGATGAACTCGAGCCCGCCCTTGACCGAGGGCTTCACCGCGTTGTAGCCGATGACGTCTTTCTCGAGGGTGTGAACGGTTTCGTTCTCGCCGGAGACGGCGAAAGCCACCGGCGCCACCCCGAGCTTCGGGAGGAGCTGGGAATGCTCGACCTGCGCCGCCCCGGTTCCGATTCCGGGCGCCTCGACCGCCGGCTCGATCATCATCACACCCCGCACCTTGCCCTTGGCCTCGAAGCCGATCGCCGCGCGAGACGCGCGCACCGCCCCGGCGCCCCGGCCGGCGAAAGTATAGGGCCACTTTCTCTCACCCTGGTCCTTCATCCTGGGCCCGATGGCGTCGCTCATGCTCTTCCTCATCGCAAGGGCGATGGCCACGACCGCCTGATCGAACTCCGCCTCGTCCTTGAACTTCGAAGTGAGCTTCCCGAGATCGAGAAGAACCGCCCAGCACCCGTTTTCGGCGACCTGGCGCGCCATCTCGTGATCCTCTTCGGTCACACCGGAGGGGGCTGAGAAATACATCATGGCCTGTGTGTACTCGTGGGGCTGGCGGCTGAAGCGATAGACAGGGAGCGTCTGCTCGCCGCTGGGCAAGGCGACCGCGAGATCAACTGTTGCAGTCCGCGGAAGCGGCTTGGGGGTCGTCGTGGCCGCTGTCTGGGAGGGGGCCAGTAGGAGCGTGAAAACGAGAGCGGTTCGGATGGAACGCTGGATCATCGGTTACGACTCCTTCGGAAAAGCTGAGAGGCCGAAAAAACTGAGACGCCGAGAAGGTTGAGACCAGGTGGCGGACCGGCTGCAGGGGCAGCCAACCCCGGAACGGACCGCAATTTATACTTCATATTCGATGCGCCCGGTAGCGCTGCGCGATATCGGTTTCATCGTGCGATTCTGAGCGAACTTGAACGCGCCTGATTCTCGGGGATCGGTCGCAGAGGCGCGTAAACGTTGACAATACCGGGGGCCGATGTTAGCGTTCGGCAAGGCAGGCGGCGTGCCGCCCGCCCTTTATGGGGCTGTAGCTCAGCTGGGAGAGCATCAGGCTGGCAGTCTGAGGGTCAGGGGTTCGAACCCCCTCAGCTCCACCAATCGTAGATCGAAGTAGCGACATTGAAACGACGAGCCCGCCAGGGAGTAATCTGGCGGGCTCGTTTCGTCTGCTGCGAATTTCGTGGCGAGGCGCCCGGTTCATCGCAGGGTCGGGGTCCAATAAGTCAACAAGTCAAGCCTGACCCCGGTTCTGCCAGCGGCGGTAGGTCCAGGCCACGGCGGATCCCCACAGGATGCCCAAGGCGGCGCCAACCAGCACGTCGAAGGGATAGTGCGCGCCGACATAGACGCGCGAGTAGCCCACAGCCGTGGCGATCGTGAGCGCGACGAGGCCGATGCGCCAGGAGTAGAACTGCGCGAAGAGCGTCGCGGCGGTGAAGATGTTGAACGCGTGATTCGAAGGGAAGGAGGGCGAATGCCGGCAGGAGACCAGCAGGCGGACATCCGGCAGCTCGTGGCAGGGCCGAACGCGCTCGAAGACGTGCTTCAGGATCTTCGCGTTGAAAACGTCCGAGACCGCGATGGCCGGGATCAGGAGAAGGACGACGATCTTTCCCTTCTTCCCTCCGAAGAAGAAGAGGAGCACACCCAGGATCCCGAATGGCACGCGCCAGTAACGGATGCGCGTGATGGTGGTCATCACCGGATCGAGGGGCGGGTAAGCCAGGACCTGGTTTATATAGTGGAAGAGTTGCTGATCGAGCTCGGCGATCGCGTCCATTGTTCCCCGTTCAGGGAGGTGTTTCTCTGTTCAGGGGGCTATTGGCGCGTCATCATAACACCTCATGAAACTATTGCATGTCCGAAGGCGGGCTCCCTCCCCCGGTGCTGTGATGGTGTAGAATGTGGCGAGGCGAGCAAGTTTGCATTGAGGAGAGCCCGACCGCATGAAGATCAGCTTCCATGGCGCTGCCGGCGGCGTCACCGGTTCCTGCTTCCTGGTGGAATGCGCGGGGCTCCGGATCCTCGTCGATTGCGGGCTCTACCAGGGCGGGCGCGAACTGCGGGAAGAGAATGCCGAGCCCTTCGGCTTCGAGCCGGAGGAAGTCGACTTCGTCCTTCTCACCCACGCCCACCTCGATCACTGCGGGCGGCTGCCGTTACTCAAGAGCCGGGGCTTTCGCGGCGAGATCATCGCCACCGGCGCCACGCGTGATCTGGCGCGCCTGGTGCTGCTCGATTCCGCCGGAATCCAGGAAGAGGACGCCCGCCGGCGGCAGCGCCGGGCGGAGCGGCGCGGAAAGCCGAGGAAGCGGGGGCAGCGCCACGAACTGGAAGAGCCGCTGTACACCACGCTCGATGCGCTCGACACGATGGACGCCTTCGGGCGCCCGGCTTCCTACGGAAAGCCCCTCGCACTGGCGCCCGGCATCACGGCTACCTATCTCGACGCGGGGCACATTCTCGGCGCTTCAAGCGTGCTCCTCGAACTGGAGGAGAAGGGACGGCGGCGCAAAGTCCTCTTCTCGGGCGATCTGGGCTACGGCGGACGGCCCATCCTGCGCGATCCCGACACGCCGCCCACGGCCGACGTGGTTGTCATGGAGTCGACCTACGGCAACCGCCAGCATAGGCCCCTCGAATCCTCCGTCGAGGAACTGTACGAGGCCATCACCGGAACCTTCGCGCGCGGCGGCAACGTAATCATCCCGAGCTTCGCCCTCGAGCGCGCGCAGGAGGTGCTCTACCACCTGCGCGAAGGCGTCGGGGCGGGGCGCCTGCCCGCCTCGATGCAGGTCTTCCTCGATTCGCCCATGGCCATCTCGGCCACCGAGATCTTCCGGCGACATCCCGAATGCTACGACGAGGAAACGTCCCGGCTGTTCCGGGAGGGGAAGGACCCTTTCCATCTTCCCGGGCTCCACTTCACTCACGAGACCGCCGAGTCGATGGCCATCAACCGCATCGCGGGAGGCGCCGTCATCATCGCCGGGTCGGGGATGTGCACGGGCGGTCGGGTGCGCCATCACCTGAAGTACAACCTCTGGCGGGCCGAAAGCAGCATCGTCTTCGTCGGCTTTGCGGCCCGGGGGACGCTCGGGCGCCGGATCATCGACGGGGAGAAGCGCGTGACCATCTTTGACGAGGAGATTCACGTGCGGGCCAGGGTTCACACGCTCGGCGGCTTCTCGGCGCACGCCGACCAGGCGGAACTGCTGGCCTGGCACGCGAAGACCGGCGAGCCCGAGATCACCTTCGTGGTGCACGGTGAAGATGAGACCCGGCAGATCTTCGCGAAAATGCTGAAAGCCAGGCGGGTGGAAACCCCGGCCCTCCACGAAACGTTCGATCTGTGAGGGGCCGCGAGGGCGCTTCCGGGACCTGATCGCCGGTTCCCGCCTTTCTTTTTCGGCGCGGGGGGTTGCGCGCCGCCATCCACAGGAAGCCGCTCGAAAGTCCTTGGGATTGCATACAATCCTGTGCTATAAAGGTAGTCTTTCGCAGCGCCGAGCCGCAGCCCGAGAAATCAAGTCGGTCGGCGGCTTTCGGCGCCGTGGAGCCCCCTGACGGAGCCCACCGACATGGATTGGAAGGAGAAAGCGCTCGAGTATCACTCCCGCGGCCGGCACGGGAAAGTCGAGACCGTGCCCACCAAACCCTGCCAAACCCAGGAAGACCTGAGCCTCGCCTACACCCCCGGTGTGGCCGAGCCCTGCCTCGAGATCGCGGTCGACCCCCTGAAGGCGTATCGCTACACCTCGAAAGCCAATCTTGTGGCGGTCATCTCCGACGGCAGCGCGGTGCTCGGCCTCGGGAACATCGGCGGGCTTGCGGGCAAGCCGGTCATGGAAGGCAAGGGTGTTCTCTTCAAGCGCTTCGCCGACGTCGATGTGTTCGACCTCGAGCTGAACACGCAGGATCCAGAGAAAATCATCGAGGTCGTTTCGGCCCTCGAGCCGACCTTCGGCGGCATCAACCTGGAAGACATCGCGGCGCCGAAGTGTTTCCACATCGAGGAAGAGCTGAGCAGGCGGATGGAGATCCCGGTCTTCCACGACGATCAGCACGGCACGGCCATCATTTCGGCTGCGGCCTTCCTGAACGCCGTCGAACTGCAGAACAAGAAGATCGAGGAGATGAAGGTTGTGTTCTCGGGCGCGGGGGCTGCCGCCGTGGGTTGCGCGCTGCTCTACGTGGACCTAGGCGTCAAGCGTGAGAACATGATCATGTGCGATCGGAGCGGGGTGATTTACGAGGGGCGCAAGGAGAACATGAACCCCTTCAAGGAGCGCTTCGCGGTCAGGACGAACCTCCGCACGCTCGAGGATGCCATGCGCGGCGCCGACGCCTTCGTCGGCGTCTCGTCGGCGGAACTGGTCACGCGCATCATGGTCAAGAGCATGGCGCCGCGCCCGATCGTCTTCGCCATGGCGAACCCGGTGCCCGAGATCAGCTACTACGAGGCGCGGGAGGCGCGCAGCGACATCATCATGGCCACCGGGCGCAGCGACTTCCCCAATCAGGTGAACAATGTCCTCGGTTTCCCCTTCATCTTCCGCGGCGCCCTGGATGTGCGGGCCCGGTCGATCAGCATAGAGATGAAGGTGGCCGCCACGAAGGCGCTGGCGAATCTGGCGAAGCAGAAAGTGCCCGAGAGCGTGCTCGTGGCCTACGGACTCAAGAGCCTCGAGTTCGGGCCGGAGTACATCATTCCGAAGCCCTTCGATCCCAACGTCCTCTTCAGCGTCGCGCCGGCCGTGGCCGAGGCGGCGATGAAATCCGGCGTGGCCCGGAAGCAGATCGAGAGCCTCGACGCCTACACCAAGGAGCTGGAAAAGCGGGCGAGGCACGTTGCCTCCCTGCGCATGCCCGAGGCGGATTGATTGCCGGTGAGGCTGTCTGAAGGGGCTCCAATGAAAAGCCCGGCGTCATCGACGCCGGGCTTTTTCTTTCTCCGCGATCGCGAGGGCGCTGCCTAGCCCCCGAGGAGTTCCTGCAGGGTGCGCTCGTTGCGCTCTAGATCTCCCGCCTGCACCGCCTCCGTGCGCGCTGACATGAGCCAGAGCGAGATCGTCTTGCGTTGCTTGTCGGCCAGCAGGCGTTCGCGGAACGGATCGAGATCCTCGCTGGGCGGCGCGGTGGGCGCGTCCGTCCGGGCCTTGAGTCGCAGCACCACAATTGCATCGCCCACGGTGACCGGGCTCGGGGCCAGCGGCGCTTCGGCGGTGAGGCTGAAGGCGGCCTCGACGGCCTCCGCAGAGCGGCCGAGGTTCGGGATCTCGGGAACGCCGCGGGTGAAAGGGTCGGTAGTGCCGTAGCGGGCCCCGCGAGGGCGGTCGAGAGATGCCAGGTTCTTCGCGCCACCGGCCTTCGCCAGCAGCGCCTGGGCGTCGGCGACGGCCGCCGCTTTCGCCCGATCCTCGGTCACGAGCGTCTGCGCGATCTCCTCCTTCACCTCCTCGAGCTTTCGCTCGAGGGCGGGGCGTTTTTCCTCGACCTTGATCACGTGGTAGCCGAACCGGGTCTTCACGGGGCCCACGATTTCGGGCGGGGAGGCGCCGAACGCGGCGTCGGCGAAGGGCGTCACCATCTGCTCGCGGGCGAAGAACCCGAGATCCCCTCCCCGCGGCGCGCTGCCGGGATCGGCTGAGTTCTCACGCGCGAGCTTGGCGAAATCAGCCCCCTTCTTGCGCGCCTCCGCGGCCAGGCGCGTCGCTTTGGCCTCGGCTTCCTTCGCCTGCTCGGGGCCAGCCCCTTCTTCCAGCGCGATCAGCAGGTGCGAGGCGCGCACCTGCTCCGGGCGGTTGTAGTCCGCCAAGCGTGCCTGGTAGTAGCTGTCGATCCGCGCCCCCTCCTTTTCGATGAAGGCCGAGATCTCCTCCTGCGTCGGTTCAGCCTTCTTCTGGTAGTCCTCCAGATCGAAAGCCACGAACTCCACGTCGACCTTCTCGCGCGCCTGGTTGAAGGCCTCCATCACCTCGGCCTTCGACACGTGAACCGAGTCGAGCAGGAACTGTTGCATCTTTCTGAGCAGCAGCTCCTGGCGGATGGTCGCCTCGAAGTCCTTGGCGTTCCGGCGCTGAAGCGCCATGGCGCGCTTGTACCGATCGTAATCGAACTGGCCGTTGGTGTT
>JAUYMQ010000349.1 GCA_030698575.1 Deltaproteobacteria bacterium | reverse complement strand
GGTCACGTGCTGGAAGGCGGTCCTGAGCGAAGCGCCCTTCCCCCGGTTAGCGGGATGAAAAAATGCCTTTAGATCAGGCAGTTCCACGCTTTTCAGAAGCTCGGCCGTACCGTCGGTCGAGCCGTCGTCAACCACGAGGATTTCCTTGTCGACGGCCAGGGCGTGGGTGCGCCGGATGACCTCCGGAAGCGTGTTCACCTCGTTGTAGGCGGGAATGACGATCGACAATTTCACGGGTTCCCTCGGATCGGGTAGGCGTGGATTATATCATGGGGCCGTATACTCATCGGCCGGTAAGGCAGCCTCGAGGAGCGCATGAGCACCGTCGCGAAGGTCGCGCGAAACACCGTCCTGGGCTTTCTCGGCCAGGCATCGCTTCGCGTGGTCCAGCTTGCGGCCGCCGCCGTGCTCGCGCGCTCGCTCAGCACCGCCGGGTTCGGCGATCTCGGCTACGTAATCGCGATCCAGACGTTCTTCCTCTTCATGGGCGACTTCGGCGTCGAGAAGATCGTGCTGAAGGAAATCGCGCGTCGCCCCGGCGAGGCGGAGCGCCTCGTCGGCGCCGCGATGACGCTCCGGGCGCTGCTATCGGTCGCGTCCGCGGTTCTCGCTGCACTCTTTCTTGTAGCCACCGCACCCACGCCGCGCCTCGCCTGGCTGGGCATCGCGGCCTGCGCCACCCTCCCCTTCTCCCTGGGCTCGCTCTATCCGGCGTTCTACCAGGCGCGCCTCGAAGTGGGTCGCGCCGCGTGGCTGGCCTTCCTGCAAGGCGCGGTCACCTCGACGCTGCTCGTCGCCGCGGCATTCGCGCCGTCATTCTGGCCGCGCCTCGGCGGCGCGCGCCTCGAGCTGGTCGTCGCGGCGCTCGCCATCGCGCAGCCGGTCGCGCTCGTCCTGCTGGGGTTCGTATCCAAACGAGATATCCGCCCCCGCCTGGCCGTCGACCGCGCGCTCTGGAAGACCTATCTGCGCGAGGCCGCGCCGCTCGCCTTCAACAGCGCCTGCATCCTGATCACGCTCCGGGCCGACCAGATCATTCTGCGCTCGCTCCGCGGGGCCGACGCGCTGGGGCAGTACGTGGCGGCGCTGCGCCTCTATGACGCCTTCACGATGGTCCCGGCGGTGCTGCTTCTCTCGGCCTACCCGCTCATGGCCCGCTATGATCGCGAATCGCCGGAGCGCTACTACGAGACGGCGAAGTGGAGCTACAAGCTGCTCGCGGTTTTCATCCTGCCGGTGGCCCTGGCGATGACCGTAGTCGCCGGGCCCATCGTCAAACTCCTCTACGGCGCCCCCTACGCCTCCTCAGCGCTCCCCCTGGCCATCCTCATGTGGTCGCTCTTCTTTTCGTTCACTTCCATGGTCACCTTCGACGCCGTGACCGCGGCGGGACGCCAGCGCATTTTCTTCCTGCTCTCGATCGTCACGACGGCTGTGAACCTCGCGCTGAACTTCCTGCTGATCCCCCGTTACGGCGCCCCGGGCGCCGCCGTCGCGCTGCTGCTGACGTCGGCGCTGAATCTTCCCTTTCTCGCCTGGATCGCGGAGACGCGCCCGCTCGTTCGCAAGCTGGCCGAGGCGACCTGGCGACCGCTCGGGGTCACGGGCTTGCTCGCGCTCGTGCCGCTTTCCGGGGTAGCCACCGGACCCTTCCTCGTCGCGCTGCTCCCCGCCTACTTGCTCCTGCTCCTCGTCACAGGAAGCCTCGACCGCCGCGATCTCGAACTGGCGCGCCGGGCCTTCGGGCGAGCCGCCTGACGGCGGAGCCGCCCCGCCTTTCTCAGCGCGCCCGCCTGGCGACGTTCCGAAGCCGCTCCGCGATGGCGGCCTCGCGGCGCGCCTCCTCGTCGCGCCCGAGCTGCCGGTAGGCCTGCGCGAGCGCCAGGTGAAGCTGCGGCAGCCGATCGAGTCCGGCTCGCGCTCCCTCCAGCTCCGCCGCGGCTTCCCCCGGGCGGCCCTGCTTCAGGAAGAGCACGCCGAGGTTGTACCGGGCCTCGGGCACGTAGGTTTCCTTGATCTGCAGCACCCAGCGGAAGGCCGCCTCGGACTCTTCGTCGCGCCCCGTCTGGGCCAGCAGCGTTCCCAGGTTGTAGTGCGCCTCCGCGTAAAGCGGGTTGAGCGCAAGCGCCCTCCGGAGCGACTCTTCGGCAGCTGCCATCTGGCCCTTTCGCATCCGGACCACACCCAGGTTGAAGTGCACCTCGGCGGATCGATCGAAAACCGCGTTGGCGCGCAGGAGCGCCTCCTCCGCGAGTTCGAGCTGGTCGTTCATTTCGTAGACGTGGCTCAGGTTGACCCAGCCGCGGAGCTTGCGTGGCGCCTTCGACACGTTGTCGGACCAGAGGGCCTCAGGGCTCTCCCAGACCCGGTTGCGCGCGAAGGTGCCCAGGCCGAGGGCGAAGGCGGCCGCGGCGAGCAGCGCCAGGCCGGCCGATGGCCGGCGGCCGAGCCAGGGCCCGGCGAGACCCAGCGCGGCGATGGTGAGGCCCAGCGAGGGGACCAGCATGCGGTGCTCGAACATGAAGTCGGCGATCGGAATGACCGACGACTCGACGGCGATCGTCAGGAAGAACCACAGGACGCCAAGCGTCACCCAGGGCCGACGCCGCGCCTGCGTGAGCGCCGCGCCGAGAAAGATCAGGAGCGCTGCCGCGGGGGCCAGAAAGCGCGGGTCCGACGCGCGCTCGACGGGAAGCACGAAGGGATCGAGGACCTGGTTCACCGGGAGCAGCCAGAGCTTCAGGTACCGCAACAGAACGCCGGCTTCCGTCAGGAGGTACTCCCCGGCCGTCGGAAAGTCCCACCCCTGATAGACGCCGAGGTAGCCGTAGAACGACGCCGCCGGCAGAGCGCCGGGGGACGCGAGCGAACCGGCGGGCGCTGCCTCCATCGCCTGGCCGACGCGCGACATGAGGCCCAGGACGAAGGCGCCCTGGAGGGCGGGCGTGATGATGAACGGAAGCGCCAGCCCGAGCCGCCGGGCGGCGCTTTCGCCGGCGCGCGGGCCGACCACGAGCCACTCGAGAAGCAGGATCGCGCCAGGCAGCGTGGCCGTGTTCTCCTTGGCGCCGGCCGCAAGAACCGCCGCCGCGAGCGCGCCCAGGTACCAGACAACCGCGCGCGGGCGCGAGGAACCTTTCGCCGCGATCGCGTCCTCGCGCGCGCGCAGGTAGCAGAACGCGGCGGCCAGGTAGCAGAGCGCGGCCAGCGAAGCGGCCCGCTGGGAGAGGTAGGTCACCGCGCTGGTGTGAAGGGGGTGAAGGGCCCAGAGCAGCGCGCCGGCGAGGGGCGCCCAGCGCGGAAGATCGGGGTTCCGCAGGCGGACCATGGCGCGGAGGAGTCCGAGCACGAGCAGCGCGTTGAGAAGGTGCACGCCCACGTTCAGGGCGTGATAGCCGGCGAGGCTGCCTCCAAGCGCCCGGTTCAGCGCAAAGCTCAACTGCGGAAGCGCGCGCGTGGGGCCCTCGCCCATCGCGCGGAGCAAATCGCCGCCGGCCGCGGCGGTGACCGTGTGCTCGTCGTCGAAGACGAGGGGCGCGTCGTAGACGCCGCCATAGGCCAGCAACACGGCGACAACCAGCAGGAGAGACCCGCTCAAGGCGCGAAGGCTCGGCATCCTGTCTCCCGTTCCCACGTGGCCCGCTACCCGCGCGGGCGCAGCGCCCGGAGGCCGATAGGCATCCAGACAAGCACCGCGAGGCCGATTCTTCCCACCGCGTAGTAGAAATAGTTCCAGAAGCGCAGCAGATCCTGGACGCGCGGATAGGTCCCCTCCATCCGGAGCACCCGGTACTCCCCCACGCCGA
>JAUYMQ010000342.1 GCA_030698575.1 Deltaproteobacteria bacterium | reverse complement strand
GCTCCGCGTGCCGCGACAGTGCAAGGTCCACGAGGCGATCGATCAGCGCCCGATAGGAGAGTCCCGAAGCATCCCACAGCTTGGGGTACATGCTGATCTCGGTGAAGCCCGGCAGCGTGTTGATCTCGTTCACCAGGATCCGGCCCGTCTCCTTCTCGACGAAGAAATCCACGCGCGCGAGCCCCGATGCGCCCACGGCCTCGAAGGCCCGGACGGCCAGCGTCTGCGCTTCGCGCGTGGCGGCGTCCGGAAGAGGCGCCGGAATGAGAAGCTCGGAGCCTTCCATGAGGTACTTGGCTTCGTAGTCGTAGAACTCCTTGCAGGGGACGATCTCGCCGAGCACGCTTGTTTCGGGATCGTCGTTCCCGAGCAGTGCGCACTCGATCTCGCGAGCGGCCACGCCCTCCTCGATGATCACCCGATGATCGTAACGCGCCGCCGTCTCAATGGTGGGGCCCAGTTCTCCGCGGCCGTGCACCTTCGAGATTCCCACCGACGAGCCGAGGTTCGTCGGCTTGACGAAACAGGGGTAGCCGAGCGTCTCCTCGATCTCTTTCGCCACCAGATCGTCCTGCACACGCCAGCGGTGCGCGGTGATGGTCAGCCAGCGCACCTGCGGCAGCCCGGCGCGGGCGAACAGGCGCTTCATCACGTCTTTGTCCATGGCGGCGGCCGAGCCAAGCACGCCGCTCCCGACGTAGGGGAGCCCCGCCATCTCGATGAGCCCCTGCACGGTGCCGTCTTCTCCGAAGGTGCCGTGAAGCACGGGGAAGACCACATCAATGGCCTGTCGCTCCCACCCGGGAGTTGTTCCGCCGCCGAGGCGGATGAGGCCCCTGAACCCCGGCGCGCTCCAGAGCGTGACCTCGACGGCGTCGGGCGCGAAAGCGCGATCCGGATCGGGCGGCCCCTCGCCCGCGGGGGTTTTCCAGATGCCCTCTTTCGTGATTCCGACCGGCACGACCTCGTAGCGCGCCGGGTCGGCCGCCTTCATCAGGGACCGGGCCGAGATGACCGACACCTCATGCTCGCCCGATCTCCCCCCGAACAGGCAGCAGAGCTTCAGGCGGGCGTTTTTTTCCGGCTTGGCCATCGAATTCCTTGGGCGATAACCGGGGTGAGAACTGTTGCTCACGATCGGCGCGATGATACACCGCCCCCCGGGCGGATGCGAGCCGGGTTCAAGTTTTACAGCAGTTCTGTCGAATCACAAGAGTGTTTCAGGGCTCGCAGCCTTCGGGCTGCCGTGACAGCACGGGCGGTCCCGCAGAGTGCTGCCGCCAGGTCTGTCAGGTCTGCGAAATCTTGGAGGACGGAGGATCGCGTGGCGAGGATGAAAGGGCTGGGTGTGGTCGCACTGGTTCGTCTGGTGAAGTCCCTGGCCCGGCAGCAAGGAATCGAGAATGTCGCCCAGGCCCTCGACATGCAGGGGAGCCTCGTGTTCGAAGGGCGGGTTCTGGCATCCACCTGGTACGACTACGGGGATTTCGCGAAGCTGCTGCTTGCCGCCCACCGGCTGTCGGGCAGCCGGGCGCCTGACTTCTACGAGAATCTGGGAAGGATCACCGCCGAAGCCGACATGGGTGCGACGCTCTCGGCCTTCAAGAACACGGGGAGCGGCGATCTGAAGGCCTTCGGGCGGGCGCTGCGCCACGTGTGGAAAGCCTATAACGATCCGGGCGAGATGAGGGTCGAGGAAGCCGGCCCGAACCACTCACGGATGGTTCTCGAAGGCGCGCCCCACGTCGTTCCGGAGCATTGCCAGCTGACGGGCGGATGGGCGGCCCGCGGGATGGAAATCGGCGGCGCCAAGGACGTGCGCGTGCTCCATGATCGCTGCGTCAACCGTGGCGACAACTGTTGCAGCTACAAGCTCACCTGGGCCGGTTAGAGCCCGCCCTGCAGGGTGGCAAAAGAGGGACTGTCCCACTTATTAAGTGGGACAGTCCCTCTTCTTTTGGCGCCTAGAGCAGGTTTTCCTTGCGGAGGGCCTGCATGATGCGGCGTGTCGCGGAGCTCTTGTTGAGCGTGTAGAAGTGCACGCCCGGCGCGCCCGCCTTGAGCAGCTCGCTGCACTGGGCGATGGCGTACTCGACGCCGAGCGCGATCACTGCCTCGGGGTCGTCGCGCCGCGCATCGAGCGATCGGGCATAGGCGTCCGGAATCGTGGCTCCGCACATTGCCGTGAATCGCTCGATCTGCTCGACGTTCGTGACGGGCATGATGCCGGGGATGATCGGCATTTTGATTCCGCGACCCCGGGCCTTTTCGATGAAGCTGAAGTAGCGCGCGTTGTCGAAGAAGAGCTGGGTGATGAGGAAGTCCACGCCGGCCGCGACCTTCAGCTCCAGATGATCGAGGTCGGATTCGAGATCGGCGGCGTCGGTGTGCTTCTCGGGATAGCACGCGCCGGCCATGCAGAAATCGAACTGCTGCCGGATGAAAGTCGCCAGCTCGCTCGCATAGCCGAACCCGTCCGGCGGCCGCTCGAAATGCTCCTTACCCGTCGGCGGATCGCCTCGCAGCGGGAGGACGTTCTCAATCCCCGCGTCGCGAAGCCTGCCCAGCACCCCCTCCAGCTCCGACCGGGACGAGCCCACGCAGGTGAGGTGGGCCATCGCCTCGATTCCGATCTCGTTCTTTATCCGCGAAACGATCTCCACCGTCTTGTCGCGGGTGGAGCCGCCCGCCCCGTAAGTGACGCTCACGTAGGTAGGCTCGAGGGGGCGCAGCTCCTCGATGGCGCGGAAGAGGGCCTCTTCCCCCTTGGGCGTCTTGGGCGGGAAGAACTCGAAGGAGACGCTCTTCCGCCCCTCCGGAAGGGCCTCACGCAGGTAATCGCCTATGCGCATGAAATGCTCGGCTCCTGGGCAACTCGGAAAGGGGGCAGTATAGCGCGCCGGCGTTCGGGCCCGCCTCTCCCCTATCGGCCGCTCCCCCCCCGCCGTTTGACACCTATTTTCGCTCCCTTTAGGCTCGAACCCGGGTTCAGCCCGCCCTGAGGAGTGAGTCCCCCGAGGAGCCAGTCGCATGACACGGAAGATTGAGGAGCCCGGCCGCGCGCTTCCCCTGCGCGCCGACTGCGACGTGCTCGTCGTGGGCGGCGGCCCGGCCGGCATTGCCGCCGCGACGGCCGCCGCACGCAACGGGTCACAAACCATTCTGGTCGAGCGCTACGGCGGGCTCGGCGGGCTTGCGACCGGCGGCCTCATCATCCTGCTGCTCACGCTCGACGACGGTCGCGGCGAGCAGGTGATCGCCGGGCTCTGCCAGGAGCTGGTCGATCGCCTCGAAGCGCGCGGCG
>JAUYMQ010000334.1 GCA_030698575.1 Deltaproteobacteria bacterium | reverse complement strand
CTCGCGCCCCCCCGATGGAGGGTGCACGGGGGCCCCGGCTTGGGGGTTGGGCGCTCTACGCGTCGGCGTTATTGGAAGATACACGCCAGCCGCCCGAATGCGACTGAATGGTCATTCAGTAATCTATCAAGGGACTTCACGTGCTGTCAACTTCCAATTCCCACCGCCCGGCTCGCGCGGCGGGGGCGCTCCTGGATGGACTGAAGAGGGAGAAAAAACAGAAAACCCCGCGGGTTGCGGGGTTCTCGATTGAAACCGGTTCTCAATATCTAGGGCGCGGCGGACGGCTTCAGCTTTACTTGGTCGGTTCGGCACCGGCCTCGATAGCGGCCGGGGCCTCGTCGCCCTCGGCAATTTCGGGCACGCGCTCGGCCATGCTGACCTTGCCGGCGGCGATCTCGCGCAGCGCAGTCACGACCTCTTTGTTTTCCTTGCACTCCACGAGGGGATGGGAGCCGCGGTAGAGCTGCTTGGTTCGTTCTGCGGCGAGCAGGACGAGGTCGAAGCGGTTATCGATCCTTTCGAGGCAGTCCTCAACACTCACGCGCGCCATGAAGAACCTCCTGAAGTGGGCTTGGGTCCCAAAAGGGGCCGCTCGAATCGGAAGATGCCCATCCTAGCACATCCCGCGGACCCCGCCAATCCTCCCTGCCCCTGTTCTATTCGCCAGGGCGTCAACTCAACGGGAAGATGAAGGATGCGGTGACGTTTCCGCGGCGCAGGGTGAGACGAACCCGTCCCTGCCCGCGCGCGTCGAGCAGGGCCTGACGAAAGGCCTCGAGCGACTCAACCATCACCTCTCCGATGCCCACCAGGCGATCACCCGCGCGAATCCCGGATTGCGCCGCGGCGCTCCCCTCCCGCACCCCTTTCACGACTACGCCCCGCTCGTCCGTCTTCACGCGGAGGCCCGCGGACCGTTCCAGGATCCGATCGGCGTAGTCCGGCGGGGGCGCCCCGGGGGTGACCATGAGAGCGAGTGGCTGCTTGTCGCGCAGCCCCTCGAGCGCCTGGGGGGCGCCCCGGGGCGCGCTGTCGACCGCGGCGAAGAAACTCTCCTCGTCCACTACCGGCCGCGAAGCGAAGCGCGTGATCACGTCCCCGTTCCGGAGCCCCGCCTTCTCGCCCGGGCCGTCAGGCTCGATCCGGGTCACCACGACGCCAGGCCGTCCTGTCATGCCCAGCGCCGGGGCGAGATCGGGGGTCACGGTCTGAACGTCGACGCCGGTCCAGACAAGCTGCACCTGGCCGTACGTGAGGAGATCGGAGAGTATGCGCCGCGCCCGGCCGACGGGGATCGCGAAGCCGATCCCTTCCGCCGCCTGCACGATGGCGGTGTTCACGCCGATCACCTCGCCGTGAATGTTGACCAGCGGTCCACCGGAATTTCCCGGGTTGATCGATGCGTCGGTCTGGATGAAGTCCCGGAACTCCTGCCCGTTTCCCTTGAAAGAACGCCGGGTGGCGCTGATCACGCCCGAGGTCACGGTGTGCGAGAGCCCGAATGGATTCCCGATGGCGATGACGGTCTCGCCCACCATGAGGTCGTCGGAGGCGCCCATGCTGACCTGCGGCAGTCCCTTCCCATCCTTGATCTTCAGCACCGCCAGATCCGAGCTGGGATCGGAGGCCACCAGCTCGGCCGGAAAAGAGCGCTCGTCCACGAGCGTGACGCGGATGTCCGAGGCATGCGCAACCACGTGGGCGTTCGTAAGCACCCGCCCCTCGCCGTCAACAATGAAGCCTGAGCCGAGGCTGGTGCTCTTCACCTGACGGCGGTACTCGGGCAGGCCGAAGTCCTCGAAGAAGCGCTCGAAGAACGGGTCTCGCATGAGCCCGCCGAAGGGCGCCATGCGCTGCTCCTGAACCCTCTCGGCGCTGATGTTGACCACGGCAGGCGACACGCGCTCGACCGCCGCCACGACGGGCGTGCGCCTGGACGCATCGGTAGGCGAAGCGCCCGCAGCGGTGACGGGGAGCACCAGGGCAAGAGCGGCGGCGATGCAGGTTGGAGTCTTCACGGGGCAGGAATGTAGGACAGCCAGGCCGGCACCTCAAGCGCCACGCGGGCGAGGGCCGCCAAGCCCCCGCCCGCGCGTCTTAACGCCGTCGCGCCGGAGGCTAGCGGGTCAGCCCCTGGAGGATGCGCCGCGAGATGACGATGCGCTGGATCTGCCCCGTCCCCTCGAAGATGTCGAAAACCTTCACGTCACGGAAGAGCTTCTCCACCATCCGGTGATGGTAGGTCCCCTCGTAACCCATGATCTCGATGGCCTGCGTCGTGACGCGCTGGCCCACCTCGGCGCTGTAGGACTTCGACACCGACGCCTCGCGGCTGTTGGGAATGTCGAGGTCGCCCATCCAGGCAGCCTTCCAGCAGAGCAGACGCGCCGCGTGGATCTCCCGCTCCATGTTCGCCAGCTTCTCGGCGATGAGGTGGTAGCGAGGGATGGGGCGCTTGAGATCGTAGTTCTCCTTCACCCAGTCGCGGCAGATCTCATAGGCGGCGCGCGCGATGCCGACAGCCATGGCGGCCACGAGCGGACGGGTGTTGTCGAAGGTCTTCATGGCCGTGCGAAAACCCTCCTTCGACGCCGAGGTGTAGCGCTCTTCGCCGCCGAGGAGATCGTTCTTGTGAACCCGGCAATCCTCGAGAACGAGTTCCGCCGTCTCGCTCGCGCGGAGGCCCAGCTTGTCCTCGATCTTACCGACACTGAAGCCGGGCGCGTCCTTGAAAACCAGGAAGGCGCGGTGCGCCGCGCGCCCCTGGGTCTTGTCGAGCGTGGCGAAGACCACATTCCAGTCGGCGCGGGCGCCGTTCGTGATGTAGCACTTCCGTCCGTTCAGGATGTAGTGGTCGCCGTCCTTCCGGCAGGTGGTCGAAATGTTCGCCACGTCGCTGCCGGCGCCGGGCTCGGTGAGCGCGTAGGCGCCCCAGTGCGGGTTCTCCCGATCTTCCCGGAACACCTTGAAGGCACGCTCCTTCTGCTCGGGGGTGCCGGTGTAGGTGACCGGCGGGCCGCCGAGCCCAGGCCCGGGGAACGTCAGGATGAGCGCCGCGTCGCCCCAGGCCAGTTCCTCGGAGCCGATTACAGCGATGCGGTTCGCCCCCTTCGGGCCCTTCTTCTCGGGCTTCCCCTCCTCCGGCGCCTGCATGTCGCCCATGGCGCCGCCCGCAAGCCCCAGGTCCATCGTCTTCTTCAGGAAGGGAAGCGGCACCACGCCGGTCCGATCGGCCTCGAGGGCGATCGGACGCATCTCTGTCTTGGCGAACCAGTTCAGCATGCTGCGCACGTTCTGCTGCGCGTCTGTCAGCTCCAGATCGATCATGACTTACTCCCTTTGCGTGACGTCAGGCGGTCAGGCCGCCATGATGGCGTCGGCGATGAGCAGGTTCTGGGCTTCGTCGGTGCCGGAGAGGAGTGAAAGGGCGCGCGCGTCACGCATCCACTTCTCCACCGGGTAGTCGCGGATGAAACCCGCGCCGCCGAGGACCTGTACCGCATCGATCGTGATCTTGGAGGTCACCGTATTGGCCTGGACGAGCGCCTGCGCAACCTCCTTCCGGGCATTCTCCCCCTTATCGACCAGAAAGGCCGCCTGCCACAGCATCACGCGCGCGCTGTCGACCAGGATCGACATGTCCGCCAGCATGAAGGCGACGGCCTGGTGATGGGCGATGGGGCTTCCGAAGGCCTGCCGCTCCTGGGCGTAGCCGACGGAATACTCATAGGCGGCACGCGCCAACCCCACGGATCGCGCGGCGTTCACGAGGTCCACGCGGTTCATGAGTCGCTCGGCCCCCTCCCGCACAGAGGCCGACCCGGAGAGAAGGTTCTCTTTCGGCACGTGCACGTCCTCGAGAGTGAGCGTGGCCGTGCGGAGCGCCCAGAGGCCGACCTTTTCGTCCGGCTCGCCGATGGTGAGGCCTGGCGCGTCCTTCGGCACGAGCAGAGCGCGCACACCCTCCCAGCCGCGCGAGCTGTCGACCGTGCCGAAGACCACGTACCAGTCGACGAGGCCGGCGTTGGAAACGAGGCACTTCTTTCCGTTGATGCGGAAGCCGCCGCCGTCCTCCGTCACGGTCGTTTCCGGATCCCCGAGGCTCTGCCGCTGGCCGGGCTCCCAGAAAGCGACTGTTCCGTTCTGGCCCTCCGTCAGGTGCTGCTTCTTCTGCGCGTCGGTCCCCAGCTCGAGAAGCGCGTAGGCTGCGAGACCGCCCCGGTCGATCGCGGCGGCCATGCCGGCGTCGCCAAAAGCCAGCTCCTCCTCGACGATGACTTTCGTGATCATTCCGAGGTCGAGCCCCCCGTGCTGCTCAGGCAGCTCGAGGGTGCTGAGCCCCAGCTCGCGGTAACGAGTGACAATCGCGTCGCTGACGCCTCCCGCCGTCTCCGCCTCGCGCATCCCCTCGCGAAGCTCGCTCTCGGCGAACTTGCGAACCGTCTCCTGGACGGCGAGGACATCCTCGTCAAGCTCGAATGAAATCATGATCCCACGTCCTCCTGGTTGATTCGGTGGTAAAAGCGTCCGCCCTGAAGCGTCCGCGTGATCTTCTCTTCCGCCTCCAGCACCTCCAGATGGCCGACCATCTCGGAGATCGACAGGAAGAGCTCGATGTGCTCCCGGTTCGGAAAAAGCTGCCGCGCCAGGTCGTACACGGTGGCCTCGCTGGCGCGCAGCGCCTTCAGCACGTGATGCTGGCGCGTTTGGTGGAATCTGTTCAGCTCGTCTATCAGTCGTCGGTGATCGGTGAAGGTATCGCCGTGACCGGGCAAAACGAGATCCAGATCCATGGCGCGGCTCCGTTCGAGCGACTCGATGTAGGTGACGAGACTCCTGAACTTCCCTTCCCAGGGCTCCTCAAGGCTCGCCTCGGCGCCGAGTTCCATCACCGGGTTCGGCGAAATGCTCGGGAGCAGGTGATCGCCTGAAAACAGAACACCGTGATCAGGCAGATGGAAACAGACGCAGCCGGGCGTATGGCCCGGACAGGCCAGGACCTCCAGTTTCCCGGCGCCCACCTCGAAGGTGTCGCCGTCGTGGAGCATCTCGACCGTGTCGAGCAGCTCTCCGGGCCGAAGCGCGGCGAAGGCCACCTGGTGCATGTATTCGATGAAGTCGGCCGGCATGCCGAGCAGCCGGTAATAGGTCTCGTAGCGCCCCCAGACCGAGCCGAAGCGCTCCTCGGACACCGTAGTGACCTTGCGCGCGTCAGCCTCGTGGATGAAGACGCGCGCATCGGAGCGCTTCACGATGGCCATGGCGAGGCCGGCGTGATCAGGGTGGCCGTGGGTGATGAGGACGCGGCGGATGTCGCCGATCGCGTGGCCCGTCCTGGCGAACTGCTCCTTGAAGGCGTCCCAGGCGGGGCGGAAGGCCGAGCCCGTGTCGATGATGGTCAGCTCGGGCCCTTCGATGAGCCAGGCGTTGGCGGTCGGGACCTGCGGAAAGGGCGTGGGGGTTTCGATGAGGCGGATGCCCAGGCGCTCGAGGCTCTGCAGATGGGGGGATTTCATGATCAGGTCGGCTCCGCGTGGTGGATGGCCGCCTTTACGGCTCTGCCCATTTAAGCCTTCAAATCGGCGGGTGTCAAGGAATCCTTGAATGAGGGCTCGTTCAGTAAAGAGGCGCACAGAGGCCGGCGACATAGGTCCAAATGCCTGATATTTAAGCGTATTTACTTAGATCAAGAAAAGTGAACGGGGGCGTATTTTTGACGTACAGACGGCAAGGAAGGGCCGCTCAGGCCCCCTGAGATTAGACGTGGCGGATGCCGCTGTGGATGAGGCCCAGGAACTCGCTGCGGGTCTTGGCGTTCTCGCGGAACTGGCCGAGCATGGCCGAGGTGATGGCGATGGAGTTCTGCTTCTCGACGCCGCGCATCTGCATGCAGAGATGCTGCGCTTCGATGACGACCGCCACACCCTGCGGCTCGAGCTGCTCCGCGATGGTCTGTGCGACCTCGTTGGTCAGCCGCTCCTGGACCTGCAGGCGGCGGGCGTAGATCTCGATCAGGCGGACGATTTTCGAGAGGCCGACGATCTTCTTGTCGGGGATGTAGGCCACGTGGGCTTTGCCGAAGAAGGGGAGCAAGTGGTGCTCGCAGTTGTGGGTTAGATGTCCCGCAACCAGGAAGGTCGGATGCGGTTCGCACTTGATCGCGTAGACGCGATAGGGCTTCTTCGGCCGGGGAACACGATCGACCCCCAGTACCGTCGCCCAGGCGCTGTCGAAGGGAACGTAGAACTCCCGCTCCTTTCGGAATCCGTGTCGCCCATACCATCCTTCCTGGTCCCATCGACGCGATATGTAAACCCGGAAAATGCCGGGATGTCCCTTCCCAATTGTCGTTTGCAGCACTCGCGCCAGTTCCTCTGCGAACCCGCGGTTGGACGTGACGATCATTCGTCCGCCGCCCTTCTTCAGGGAATGACCGTCTCCGTCGCAGTAGCCGTCAAGGAATCCGGCGAACATCTCCCTTGAGGAAAGGGTTACTTCCGGGAAACGAAAGGTCTTCGTCTTCGAGCGGGCCCCCTTCTCGTGGACCCCGAGCCACCGGCAGAGTTTCTCGCCCGCGTCCCGGGATACGACTCGAACTCGATAGGCCTGGATCTCCTCCCCACGGTAACCTGACGGAACCTTCACTCTTTCCATGCGAGGTGTGGATACCGCGAAGGCCTCGCCGAACATCTCAGCGAACCTGCCGGCGAATTTGTGGTTCGTGACAGTGAGGCAGATGCGACGGCCATCCTGCAGACTTCCATCGGATGCAACGGCTCCCAGGACGTATCCGAGCGGGTAGCCTTCTTGCGGTCTTACGCGTCTCCGACAAAGCGACCTGGGATTGATCCACTCGATTCTGACTCCCGGATCCACCTTGCCCGCCTCCTGCCATCCCTGATCCGTCATGACGGGGTGGTCCGACGTCACTTTGAAGGTTCCCCTATCCGTCCTCAGAACGACCACATCCCTGCTGGCCCTGCTCGAGATTTTCGTGATGGTCGTTCTTGCGATCCTGCCTTCATGCAGCGTCCAGAGCTCATCACCCACACGCAGGTTTCGGGCGGGTTTGGCGCCCCGTACGGCGTTGACGATCTGCTTACTTGGCACGCAGAGGCTGAAGACATCGATGTCCTTCACGAGGACCATCTCGTTGTACTCCTCGGTGAAGAGCGCGCCGTTGAGCACCTGTTTCGGATCCTTCTGGTAGCCGCCCGTCAGGAAGCGAAGGGCCTTCTCCACGCGGTCGGGCGACTTGCGGAGCCCCTCCCGTTCCGGGTCCTCACCCAGTTCCTTCAGGATCTCATAGTAATGATCACGAATCTTCATGGCGTTATTGCCCGCTTCCCGGGTTCTTCGGAGGCCCGAAGTACTCGAAGCTGTTGTTCGCGGTTTCGATCAGTCTGAGGCGGTGCAGCTTGCCCCGGGGAATGCGACCCGTCAGGCGTTCCCAGATGACCAGCAGCATGTTCTCGGCCGTGGGAATCCGCTCCTTGAAATCAGAGACGTCGAGGTTGAGGTTCTTGTGATCGTAGCGCTCGCATATCTCCTCGTCGACGATCCGCTTCAGGATCGACAGCTCGAGGACCATGCCCGTCCCGGGATCGGGCTCGCCCGCGAGCGTCACCTCGAGCTGATAGTTGTGCCCGTGCCCGTTGGGGTTGTTGCACTTGCCATACAGGGCATCGTTCTCCCGCTCCGAGAGGTCCGGATTGTGCAGCCGGTGCGACGCGCAGAAATCGAAGCGATGGGTGAGAAGAACCATGATCAACCGTTCCTCCCCCCGGGCGAATCCTCGTCACCGATCTCGACGAAGAACGACTCGGTCTCGAAGAGGCGCAGGCGCGAGAGGCGGTAGCACCCCTCCCCGGTCCCGGCCACACGGGGCGCTATGCGGCCCCAGAGGGAGTGGACGACGTTCTCGGAGGTCGGGATTCTGCCGCGCAGTTCGGGCACCTCCACCTCGAGCTGCCGGTGATCGAAGACCCCGCCGACCTCTTCCGCCAGGATATTCTTCAAATCGGCAATGCTCATGAGCATGCCCGTGCGCGGATCCACCGGACCGGTGACACTCGCCTCGAGCACGTAGTTATGGCCGTGAACACGGGTGCAGTCGCCGAACGCGGCATCGTTGCGCGCGGCGTCCCAGGCGGGGTTGTGATAGCGATGAGCCGCGCTGAAGGCCGCGCGGCGGGTCATCGTCATGACGGGTAGGTTCTGCCCTTCCATGAGAACTCCCTGCCCTCGAGGTGGCGCCGTGCGGATTCGCCAATCATCGCCGCCAGCAGCAGCGCTCCAAGCGGAAGCGTGAGCGCCCAGAGAGGCTTGCGACCCCGCCGGAACCAGGCTTCGGCGCCGACCGCCGTGATGGCGGCGAGCCCCCCCGTTGCGCCGCCATACCATAGCATAGCGCCGGGCAGGAACCCTGCGAGGAGCACCAGGGCGGCCACCATCCGCGCGCGCGCAGCGTTCTCGCCCAGCAGGAACCAGAGGTTCTTGGTCCAGCCTTCCCAGATTTCGCGAAACTCCCTGTACATCCGGACCTGCAGCAGCTCATCGCCCCGCAGGAACGCCGTGGGATGCCCCCTCTCTCTCAACGCGCGCGCCATGGCGACGTCCTCGAGAACCGCGCCGCGGAACGCTTCGTGGCCCCCGATATCATCGTAGGCGTCACGACGTATCAGCATGTAGATGCCGTTCGCAGCGACCCTGCCGGCATCGGGGCCGTTCGCGCCCGCGAGCGGGTAGAGGGCATCGAGGAGCCGGAAGACCAGCGGCTGGACGATGCGCTCCCAGGAACTCTCGGCGCGCTGGTCGCCGGTGAGCGAAACGAGCGCAGCGTTGCTGCCGCCGGCGTGGGCAAGCGCCGCGGCGAGTGTTTCCGGTGCGTGGATCGTGTCCGCGTCGGTGAAGAGGAGCCACTCGCCCGTGGCCCGGGCAGCGCCCTGGTGAAGCGCGTGCGCCTTGCCGAGCCAGCCCGCCGGCGGAGCGGCGCCATCGACAACCGTCACGGGCACACCGTCTTCAGGCAGCCCGCGCAGGACGGCGCCGGTGCCGTCCGTCGAGCAGTCGTCCACGACGATGACCTCGCGCGGCAAAATGGTCTGCCCGCGAAGGGAAGCAATGCAGACGGCGATCTGATGGGCCTCGTTGCGCGCGGGAACGATCACCGAGATCCGAGGGGGCTTCGGGCCTTTTCCTGCCTCGGGGGGCGGCGACCGCAGCCGGAACCGATCGCCCTCGTGCAGAACGCCGATGACGAGCCAGGTCCAGATCAGGAATACGATCGCAAGCAGAATAGCGCCGAATATCATCTATTCTCGCACCCCCTTCCCACGGCTGTCATTGCGAGGAGGGCCGAGGGCCCGTGCGAAGCGCGGGCCGGAAGCCCGACGAAGCAATCTCCGGGCAGCGGTTCTTGCCAGCCCCGTGGGACGGCCGAATTTAACCGTTTGACCCCGCTTCGGCGGATCGAGTAGAAAGGATCCGCTAGGGGCCTGCACCCTCCGGAAATCAACCGTGCCCGGAGCATGCCCCCCGACGCGTGACCATGACGGAGCCTCGATGCGAAGCGATAGCCTGAAAGCGCCCGTGAAGTCGATCCTGAACCCGAAGCTCGTGTCGGTGAGCGCCGACGAGCGACTCGACACCGTGGACGACATCATGGCGCTGGGCCAGGTGCGCCATCTTCCCGTCGTGAAGGCGGGGGAGCTGGTTGGCATCGTGAGCCAGCGCGATCTCCTGCGCGCCAGCCTCTCCTCCATCTCCAACGTGGGCCTCGGCGAGAAGCGGGCCTTCCTCACATCCATCAAGCTTCACGAGATCATGACGTGCGATGTTATCACGATCACGCCAGAGACGAGCATCCAGGAAGCGGCCGAGATCATGGCCGACGAGAAGATCGGATGCCTCCCCGTCGTGGACGACAACCATCTGATGGGTATGATTACCGAGACCGATCTCCTGCACTTCATGGCCGAGCTGGGCCGCGCCGATCGCCCCCACACGAACAGCCCGAAGAAGAAAGGCGCCGCCTGAGCGCGCGGCGCCCTCTCTGCTTCATCCGCATTCCAGCGAGGGTGGGCTCATGAGCAGGCGCCACAAGCGGCGACACCGCCATGTCGGGCTCCGCACTCGCACGAAGCCCGGTACCTCACCCGGAACACTGCTCGTCGACCCGGCCGCGCCAAAGCCCGTCCTCAGGGTGATGGCCTACGGTCCCGATCGCATCGTCGAGCGCGAGGGAATTTCGCCGGAAGACGCAAGAGAGTACCTGGGCCACTGGCCGGTCACCTGGATCAGCGTGGAGGGACTCGGCGACGCCACGGTGATCGAGGAGCTGGCGGAGATTTTCGACATCCACCGCCTCGCGCTCGAGGACGTGGTCAACGTCCACCAGCGCGCCAAGGTCGAGCAGTACGACGGGCTCCAGTTCGTGGTCGCGCAGGCTGCCTCCCTCGATCAGGATCTCCACACCGAACAGGTAAGCTTCTTCCTCGGAGCGGATTTCGTGCTGTCATTTCACGAGCGAAGCGGCGAGCCCGCCTTCGAACTTGTGCGTGACCGAATCCGCACCTCCAGGGCCCGCATCCGCGAGGAGAAGGCGGACTACCTGCTCTACTCGCTCCTCGACGCGGTCGTGGACGGATACTTTCCGGTCCTGGAGGGGTACGGCGAGCGGATCGAAACGCTCGAGGACGAGGTGATCCATAAACCCGACAACGAGATTATCTTTCGCATCCGGGAGATCCGCCGCAACCTCCTGATGCTCCGGCGCTCAACCTGGCCCCTCCGCGAAATGCTCAACTCCCTTCTGCGCGACCCCATTCCCCACATCACCGACTCAACGCGCGTCTACCTTCGCGACTGCTACGATCACACCGTTCACGTAATTGACATTCTGGAGATCTACCGGGAACTCAGCTCGGGATTGATGGAGGACTACCTGTCGAGCATCAACAATCAGATGAACCAGGTGATGAAGGTGCTGACCATCTTTGCCGCGATCTTCATTCCGTTGAGCTTCATCGCGAGCCTCTACGGCATGAACTTCAACACCAAGCGCTCGCCCCTGAACATGCCGGAGCTGGACTGGTACTGGGGTTATCCCTTCGTGCTGCTGGTGATGGCCGCCACGGCCGGCGGGCTTCTCTGGTACTTCCGGCGCAAGGGGTGGCTGGGCGGGGGGGCAAAGACGCCGCGCGTAGACTCGCGCAGTACCGACGCCGAGAGGCGCGAGCCGACAGCGCCTGAATGAAGCCGGCCATAGGGGGAAGCCATCCCCTCGCGCAGCGCATAGCGCGTAAACTCGGTGATGCCCTTCAAGCCGAGTTTTTTACTGACGATCTGCCTGTGGGTTTCGACGGTCTTGATGCTGACGCGCAGTTGAGTCGCGATCGCACCGGACCCCTTCCCCTCGGCGTAGAGTCGTAGCACCTGGCGTTGCCTGCGAGTGAGTCTGAGCTCATTGGAGTTCCCCCCTCCGGCCAGGGTCGCCATG
>JAUYMQ010000325.1 GCA_030698575.1 Deltaproteobacteria bacterium | reverse complement strand
GGCCGCGTCGTCGGCCAGCCCATGCTCGGGCGGACAGGGGCAGTGGAGCGAGAAAACCGCCGGGCGCCGCGCCTTGAGGCCGCGGATGACGCCCGCCAGCAGATGGGAGGGGTTGGCCTGCGAACCCTGCAGGACGTAGGCGTTCCGGTGCGCCATGACCAGCAGCGCGAGCTCTTTGCGGGTCTCCTCCTTGCCGTGCTGGGCATTGCCCCAGGCCGCCATGTCCGACACCTGCCCGGTGAATCCGCTCGTGCAGGCCTGCCCGCCGGTGTTCGAATACACCTGCGTGTCGAGCACAACCACCCGGATCGGCTTGCCCGAGGCCAGCAGGCGCGAGAGATTCTGGAACCCGATGTCGAGCATCGCACCGTCGCCCCCCACCGCGAAGATCGGCGGACACAGGCCGAACTCATCGTCGGTGAACTGCCTCCAGTCGAAGCGTTCGAAGAACGGCTCGTGCTCCTCGGGGTCATACTCGCCCGCCAGCTCCAGCTCAGCCCGGCGGACCGCGATGAATCCGTCGGCCATCTTCCGCATCTGCCCTTCGAAGATGCCGATGGCGATCGAGGGCGCGTCCTGAAACAGGTGATTGACCCACGGGAACGGGTAGGGGTTGTAGGGATAGGTGCTTCCCCAGACCGACGAGCAGCCCGTCGAGTTGGCGATGGCCAGCGTCGCCCGCCCCTTGCCGCTGGGCCCCTCGATGTAGCGCCAGTGAAGATCCTTCAGGTCGTGGAGCATCCGCGCCAGCTGGTCGACCTTCGCCCGTTTCTCCGGCGCGAGCGGAACGGCAGCCTTGTCGAGGTCGAGCTGATCGAGGTTCTCGAGATCGGCGTCGGCCGAGAGCAGCTCGCGGGCGTTGCGGTCCAGCCGGGCAATCAGATCATCGAGATGCACCACTTGACGGGCCACGCGCGGGCCCATGAGCGCGTTCACCGCCGAGAAGACGAGGTGAATGGCCGTCTTCTCGCCGCAGCCCATGCACGCCGCGTCGCCACCGAACATCGAGCGATAGCTTTCCTTCTTAAGGAGGAGTGAGCTGAGAACCCCGATGCCCTCCTCCAGGTCCAGCACATTCACGTAACGGTCGTCAGTGTCGGGCAGGCGCTCCCAGAGGGCCCAGTTGGTCCGCAGCCGATCGACGATCGCCTCGTCCTGCTTGACCGTGATCAGCGCGCCGTCGGGACAGACCTCGACGCAGATGTTGCACCCCTTGCATGCCTCCGGGTTGACGGTGATCGAGAGCAGGCCGCCGCTCCCCTTCTCCTTCGATTCCGGCACCTCGAAGAAAGGCCCGGTCTTGGCGAGCGGGAAATCGGCGAGTGCGGCGTGGATCACCGCGAACTCGGCGTCGGTGGCGGCGCGGCGTTCGGGATCCATCCCCATGCGCTCCACGACGCCCGTGTAGGCCTCGCTGAGCGCCGCGGGGATGTTTCGTGTGGGCCCCGCCAGCAGGCGCTGGGCCTCGCGCGCGAGGGGCCGGAGCACGGGGCGGATCCGCTCGAAGGTCCTCCCGTCGGCGTGCTGCGCCACGGCGGCCTCCAGAAGCTGCTCGATGCTGTTCACGAGCCCCGGGATGGCGGCGTCGGGGCACTGCACCCAGCAACGTCCGCAGCCGGTGCAATTCTCCGCGATGAACTCCGGCACCTCGAACCGCATGTCGGTCATGTCGCGGATCGTGCTGGTCGCGGCCGGGATGGCGCTGATCGCGGCGAAGGGATCGGCAATGCCGTCCTCGCCGGTCCGGTAGAGAAACCCGACCTGCTCCCAGAACCGTCCGGCGTTCCCGATGCCCGGGGCCATGTGGCTGGCGTCGAGCTCCGTGGGCATCACGGGCAACGAGCCCAGCTCGGCCCGGCTGTCGGGCAGCGCGGCGTAGTCCACCTCCTGCAATTCCTCGTATCCGCGGCGGATGACCCGGAGGTTGTCCTCCACCACCCGCTCGCCCAGGCGCCCGAATTTCTTCGCGAGCTGTTTCCGGATGCCCTCGAAGAGCCGGGCCTCGTCGAGCCCGCTCCCGTCAAGCAGTGGAGAGGCGCGGAAGAAGGCCCCCATGAAAGCCGCGCCCTGCATCCGGAACCGGTGCTCGGCCTCGGAGGCCTCCGCGGCGGCGATCTTGAAGCCGTCGATCATGAAGATGCGGATGTTTCGCGCCCGGATCTGCCTTTGCGTCGCCGGGGGTAGGTTCTTCCACACTTCCTCCGGGCCCCGTTCGCTCTGAAGCACAAAGACGCCACCGTCCGCCAGGCCGGCAATCGGGTCGGAGTGGCGGAAGACGTTGGGATCGGGCGAGAGCACGACGTCGACGTGGCGCAGTTCGGCGTTGATGCGGATCGCCTCGGGCGCCAGCGTGGCGTAGAAGGTGGTGGGCTGGCCCTTCTTCTCCGATCCGTACTTCGGATTGGCCTTGATGTGCAGTCCGAGCAGCTCCGAGGCGGTGAGGGCGAGGTTCTTGCCCATCGTGATCGCGCCCCAGCCGCCGACCGAATGGATTCGGATCGCCACCGATCTCTTCGGGAGCAGATTGACGTCCTCGCCGGCGTGAATCGAAAGGTCGGGCAGGTGCGGGTAGGCGGCCAGCAGCTCTTGCTGCCAGATCTCGAGCTTGGGCAGTTGCGTGCCCGGCCGCACGAAGTCGATGCCCAGGTAGAACTGGCGCCGCTGCTTGCCCCCGGGGAGCATGTTTTCCACCGCGGCGACCAGCTCACCGGCCTGGACGTCACGGCTGCCGAGGCCGAAGCAGCCGGAGTAGAAATCGGGCACTTCCTCGGACCGGAGTGGCGGTACCCCGGCGTGGGGCACGGTGCCCCGGGCCCGCCCGTTCTCGACCGCCTTCGCGAGCGCGACCCGGATCTCCCTGAGCAGCGGCGCGTCGGCCGCGAGCGGCTGATCCACGCGCTCCAGCACCGTGACGGCTTTCTTCCCGCGCAACAGGGACGCCAGGAGATCGCTGGGGAAGGGCCGGAACATCGTCAGGTTTACGACGCCGACGCGCAGCTTTTTGGTATCGCGCAGGTAGTCGCAGACGGCTTCCGCGTTCCAGACGATAGAGCCCTGCCCCACAATGACGTACTCGGCGTCCTCGATCCGGTAGCCGCTGGCGCGGGTGTAGCGGCGGCCGGTGAGCGCGGCGTACTCGTCGAAAGCACGTTCTGTCAGCTCGACGATGTGATCGAAGTAGAAGGGCCGCTGGGCCGCGACGCCCTGGGCATAACTGTCCTGGTTCTGGACCACCCCCAGCATCGCCGGATAGTCGAGATCGAACATCTCGGGAATGCGGCGGCGCCTCGCGCCGAAAACCATCTTCTGGGACGAAGTCGGCGAGTCGATCAGGTCGGCGGGATCTCCGAGGAAGGCCTTGACGAGATCGGGCTCCGGCAGGACGATCGACTCGATCACGTGGCTCGTCAGGAATCCGTCCTGCGCGCATATTCCGGGATTGAGCGACAGTTCGGCCACGCGGTGGGCGATGAGGTTGAGATCGGCGATCTCCTGCACGTTCTTCGCGAAGAGCTGGAAGAACCCCGTATCGTCCACGGCGTGGTAATCGTCATGGCCGGCGTGGACGTTCAGCGCGTGCTTGGTCATGGCCCTGCAGGCGACGTTCAGCACGTAGGTGAGGCGCTTGCCCACCGCCGCATAGAGCGACTCGTGCATGTAGGCAATGCCCTGACCGCTCGAGAAATTCGTCGCCCGGAGTCCCACCATGCTCATGCCGGCCGTAACGGCCGCGGCGGCGTGCTCTCCCTCCGGCTCGAAGAAGAGGAGCCGCCTCCCATTGACGTTCAGCTTGCCCTGGGCGACGGCGGCGGCCCAGCCTTCGCCCATCTGGGTCGAGGGCGTGATCGGGTACGCGCCCGCCGCTTCGCTCGCGGCCGTCTCCATCGCGACGACGGCCTCGCTGCCGTCGACCGCCGACGGTACGCCCGGGAAGCGGGGGGGCGCCGCAGACTCGCTCTTTAGCCGTCCGAACTTCATGATGCCGCCTTCTCCAGCTGTATTGAAGCCTCGGGGAACTGCCGGCCCTCGAGCCACACGATGGCCCCCGTCGGGCAGCGGGCCGCCGCGGCGGGGCTCGCCAGATCGTAACGATCGTAATCGATCACCGCGAGGCCATCGCGAATCGTGATGAGCCCCGGGGCGTCCGCCTCGCAGCGCCGGCAGGTGTTGCAGGCGACCCGGCAGACGTCGGTGGCCGGCTCCCCATCCAGCAGGTTCCGGCACTGCACCAGCAGGTTCTGCTCTGCCGGCATCAGGATGAATAGATCTTTCGGGCACGCCTCCACGCAATCGCCGCAGGCCGTGCAGAGCTCCGGCTCCACGACCGGGAGCCCGTTGTCGCTCATCCAGATTGCGTCGAAGATGCAAACCCGCGCGCAATCGCCCAGGCCCAGGCAGCCCCAGGTGCACCCCCTCCCGCCCGCCGACACGGCCGCCGCGGCGGCGCAGGTCTGGAGGCCCACATATTCGGCGCGGCGGACCGCCTCGTCCCGCCCGCCGGCGCAGAGCAGCCGCGCCACCCGCAAGGCCGCCGTGCCGACCTCGACGCCCATTAATTCCGCAACCTCCTCGCGCTGGTCGGCACTCATGACTGTACAGGTCGCCGGGCTCGTCTTCCCCGTCACCAGTTCCTCGGCGAACCCGCGGCACCCGGGGAACCCGCATGCGCCGCAGTTGTTGCCCGGCAGCATCTGCGACACGGCCTCGAGCCGGGGATCCTCCCAGACGTAGAACCGGCGGTGTGCAAGGGCGATCAGGAGGGCAAACCCCAGCCCCACTCCGCCCAGGATACCAGCGGAGAGCAAGAAGTCGCCGGGGTTCATGGTTCGGCCTGTGCCGCGGCGTCGTCCGCGCTTGCTTGGCTCAGGATCCATGCGGCAAGCCGGTCCACGGGGTTTTCTTTATCGGTGCCGGAGGGGGCGGGCTGCTCGCCGAGCGTTGCCGTACCCGCGAGCGCCTCGAGCTGGCGCAGCTCGTCGGCCAGCTGTGCGGCGCTGAGTCCGCCGAGACCGCGGCGGGGGGGCGGCGGTTCGGAGATCACCTGGATGCGCGCGCCGAGGGCCGGGCCCGCGGCGGGATCGTGAACAAAGGCGGCGCTGCCCTCGGGCACCCATGCCACCACGCCGGGACCGGACCATCCGCCGAGCCGCGCGAGCGCGGCGCCGTCGTGTGTCTGCGCCAGATACACGCCCGGGGAGACGAGACGCACGAGCGGGGCAGGGGGGGCCGCGTCGTCTCGCACGATCAGAACAAGTTTGATCGCGCCGTCGAGAAATTCCGTGAGGCCGCCGGCGCGCAGGTCGGCTCCTTCGAGCGTCACCAGGAGCGGAGGCGCCAGCCGGCGCTCACGCCGCGACCAGCGGGAGAATGGATAGGCCTTGAGCCAGGGGCCGTGCTCGTTCCGGTCGAAACGCCCCGCGCGCGCGAGCGCCACGACATGGGCGGCGCCGAAGGCGCGCCCGACACGCGCCAGCGCGTGTCCGACGGCGTCTGTCAGGCTGCCGCCGGGGGGCAGATCCACCGGGGTCGGATCGGGCTCGCAGGCGATTTCGCGCAGCACCGCGGCCGCCGCCTCCATTGCATTGAGCGCAGGCGGGGGGAGCGCCGCTTCGGCGTCGAACAGCGGCGCGAGCGATTCGACGTCGATGTGCGCGGCCCCGAGGTACCCGAGCGTCGCGGCGAAGGCCGGCCCCCGGTCATCCTCCGCGGCAGTCCGCGCCGCGCGTAGCATTCCCTCAACCTCGTCCGCCGCGGCGGCGGCCGCCGACCTGTAGTCAGTCCAGAGCCCGCCCAGGGCTTCCCGGACGGCATCGAGACGCTCGGGGTCAAAGGGCATGGCGATCGAACTCCTTGTTGAGGAGCCTCAAGCGATCCTCGACCGAGTGCGGCGGCACGTGGCGCGTCTCTTCGTACCGTGGCCGGTCCTCGTTCCGGTAGAAGATTCCCAGGCGCACAGGTTCAACATCCTCGGCAAGCCTGCGGGCCTGATCGAGGTTTGAGGGATCGTGCCGCCGCTGGTTCTTGTAGATGCCTTGCAGCTCCGGAACGATCACTCCGTTCTCGTGGACGAGCATCTCCACGAGGGACGGATCACGGACGGCCGAGTCGAAGATCGCGGTCGTGTATTGCGGGCAGCGCTGAAGGATCCGGACGAAGGCGAAGCCGGGGTGCCGGTAAGCCGCGCGGATGACCTCGAAGACATGGGCCGGCGCCCAATCGGCGGTCTGGGCCACGAAGGAGGCGTTGCTGACGCCCAGAGTCGTCACGAGCGGATTCAGGGGGGGCAGGTAGCTTCCGCGCGGCTGGGTGTTGCTCGGGAAGCCCTGCGGCGTCGTGGGCGACGTCTGGTTCTTGGTGAGGCCGTAGATCTCGTTGTCGAGCAACAGGACCACCATGTCGATATTGTACCGGATCGCGTGGATCCAGTGGCCGGCGCCGATAGAACAGCAGTCGCCGTCGCCCATGACCACGAAGACATTCAGTTCGGGGCGATGGAGCTTGATGCCGGTCGCGACCGGCAGCGCCCGGCCGTGTATGCCGTGGAACCCGTAGGTCTTCACGTAATGCGGCAGCCGGCTCGCGCAGCCGATTCCCGACACGAAGACGGTCTGTTCCGGCGGAAGCTGCTCGGCCTCCAGCACTCGCTGCACGCCGGTGAGAATGCCGTGGTCCCCGCAGCCTGGGCACCATCGCGGCGTGGCGCTGGCGTAATCCTGCAGGCCGTACTCGTGCTCCTCGTCCTGTCCTGCCGTAAGCAGCGAGCAGCTGTTTCCCCTCATGCGGTCCTCCCCTTGAGCAGAACGTTGCGGATGACCTCGTGGATCCGTCCCGG
>JAUYMQ010000320.1 GCA_030698575.1 Deltaproteobacteria bacterium | reverse complement strand
CTCGGCAAGCTCCAGTTCGAGGGCCGGCCGCTGCGCGAGCTGCTGATCCAGGCGATCCGCTACGGTGAGCAGCCCGAGGTGCGCGCGCGCCTCACGCAAGTGGTGGCCAACGCCTTCGACCGGCGCCAACTCCAGGATCTTCTCGAAGAGCGCGCCCTCGCCCACGACGCCATGGACGCGAGCCGCGTCTACCGCATCCGCGAGGAGATGGAGCGGGCCGAGGCCCGGCGGCTCCAGCCGCACTACATCGAGTCCTTCTTCCTGGAGGCCTTCCGGCGGCTCGGCGGCACGGCGAAGCAGCGAGAGCCCCGCCGTTACGAGATCACGCATGTCCCGGCGCCCGTCCGCAACCGCGACCGCCTCATCGGCATCGGCGAGCCCGTGCTGCCACGCTACGAACGGATCGCCTTCGAGAAGGCGCTCATCGCGCCCCAAGGGCAGCCGCTGGCCGCCTTCGTCTGTCCCGGCCACGCGCTGCTCGATGCCGTGATCGACCTCACGCTGGAGCGCCACCGCGACCTCCTGCGCCGGGGCACGGCGCTGGTGGACGAGCGTGACCCGGGCGTCGCGCCCCGCGTGCTGTTCTACCTGGAGCACGCGATCCAGGACGCGAGCCTGACGCGTTCCGGCGAGCGGCGTGTCGTATCCAGGCGCATGCTCTACGTGGAGCTGGATGCGGCGGGCAACGCGCGGCACCTGCACTACGCGCCCTACCTCGATTACCGGCCCCTCGCCACCGGCGAGCCGGGCGTGGAGGCCCTGCTGGCCCGCCCGGAGTGCGCCTGGATCACCCGCGAGCTGGAACAGACAGCGCAGGCTCACGCCGTCGCCCACGTGGTGCCCGAGCACATCGCGGAGGTGCGCGCGCGTAAGCTGGAACTGGTCGCCAAGACCGAGGCGGCGGTGAAGGATCGGCTCACCAAGGAGATCAGCTACTGGGACCATCGCGCCGAAGAACTCAAGCTCCAGGAGCAGGCGGGCAAGCCCACCGCCCGGCTCAACTCGGGCGAGGCCCGCAAGCGCGCCGACGCCCTGCAGGCCCGCCTCGAGAAGCGCCTGGAGGACCTGAAGCTGGAGGGCCAGATCGCCCCCCTGCCACCCGTGGTCCTGGGCGGCCTGCTGGTGGTGCCCGCAGGGCTCATCGCCGCCATGACCGGCCTGAGCGCCTCGCCGGTGGCCACGTCCCCCGACACCCAGGCGTCCGCCGCCCGGGCCCGCGCCATCGTGATGGAGATCGAGCGGGGCCTCGGCTTCGAGCCCACCGACCGCGAGCACGAGAAGCTCGGCTACGACATCGAGAGCCGCGTCCCGGGCACCGGCCGGCTGCGCTTCATCGAGGTGAAGGGGCGGGTAGCCGGGGCGGCCACCATCACGGTCACCAGGAACGAGATCCTCTATTCCCTCAACAAGCCGGAGGACTTCATCCTGGCCATCGTCGAGTTTCTGACGGATGATACGTGCCGTGTCCACTACGTGCGCCGCCCCTTCCAGCGTGAGCCGGACTTCGGGGTGACGAGCGTGAACTACGATTTCGCGGAGCTGCTTGTCCGAGCCGAGGGTCCGCGCTGAGAGCGATGACGACGTACTCTGACGAAGAGTTGGAGCGGATGCTGGCCGACTTGGAGTCGGATCTTGCGGAGCGCAAGCAATCGTTCCAAGGGGATGCGCCAACAACGGTGCGCGAGGCCGTCTGCGCCTTCGCCAACGACCTGCCTGCCCACGGGCGGGCCGGCGTCGTCTTCATAGGCGCAAGGGACAACGGTTCGCCTTCCGGACTGAACGTCACCGATGTGTTGCTCCGAAATCTCGCCGACGTCAAGACCGACGGCAACACCGTGCCGCCTCCCTCTTTCACTGTGGGCAAGCGTACCCTGCGCGGCGCGGAGATGGCCGTGCTCATCGTCGAGCCCTCCGACTCTCCGCCAGTGCGATATAGAGGACGGGTCCATATCCGAATCGGGCCGCGGCGCGGTATTGCCACCGCCCAGGACGAGCGGATCCTCAACGAGAAGCGGCGTCACCGCGACCGGCCTTTCGACGTGCAGCCGGTGCCCTCGGCCTCCCTCGACGACCTCGATCGACACCTCTTCGAAGGTGTGTATCTGCCGGCGGCCGTTGCCCCGGACATCCTGGCACTCAATGACCGCAGCTACGAGCAGCGCCTTGCCGTGACCAAGATGATTGTTACTGCTGACGATCCGACTCCCACGACCCTAGGCATCCTGGTGCTCGGCATTCGCACGCGCGACTTCCTCCCGGGCGCGTACATCCAGTTCTTGCGAATAGCAGGCAGGGAGCTGGCCGATCCCGTCGCGGACGAACAGGTGATCGATGGGCTGGTGGGCGACGTCCTGCGGCGCATCGATGAGAAGCTAGCGGCACACAACCGCACGGCAGTGGAGTTCACGAGAGGGCCGGTCGAGACGCGCCGGCAGCCGTATCCGCTAGTCGCGCTTCAGCAACTTGTTCGTAACGCCGTGCTGCACCGCAGCTACGAAGCGACCAATGCCCCCGTGCGAGTGTACTGGTTTGACGATCGTATCGAGATCCTCAGTCCCGGGGGGCCCTACGGCGCCGTGACGCCGGAGACGTTCGGCCAGGCCGGGGTAGCGGACTACCGCAACCCCAATCTGGCCGAGGCGCTGCGGGTTGCGGTCAATAGCGGCATCGGCGTGCTGCTGATTGAACAGTTTGCCCATCTGGCGCTCGAACTGGCCTCCGAGGCCATGGTGCTTGAGCGCGGGCGCATGGTCTTTACCGGCAGTTCGGAAACCCTCAAGGCCGACAGCTCCATCCTCCACTC
>JAUYMQ010000310.1 GCA_030698575.1 Deltaproteobacteria bacterium | reverse complement strand
TCCCGGAATTCACCGGGCGCCTCTGCCCGGCCCCCTGTGAGGCTGCCTGTGTTCTCGCGATCAACGACAAGGCGGTGACGATCGAGATGATCGAGAACGCCATCGCCAACCGGGCCTGGCGCGAGGGGTGGGTGAAGCCCGAGCCACCCGCGAAGCTCACCGGGAAGCGCGCGGCGGTCGTCGGATCGGGGCCTGCGGGCCTGGCCGCGGCGCAGCAGCTGCGCCGCGCGGGCCACGAGGTGACGGTTTTCGAGAAGTCGGACCGCATCGGGGGGCTTCTCCGCTACGGGATTCCCGACTTCAAGATGGAGAAGCGTGTTCTCGACCGCCGGCTCGAGCAGATGATCGCCGAGGGCGTCAACTTCCAGCCCGGCGTTCACGTCGGCGTGGAAGTGCCCCTGGCGGATCTCAGGAAAGAATACGACGCGATCCTCATCGCCACGGGCGCGGAGAAGCCGCGCGATCTACCGGTACCGGGGCGCGACCTTCAAGGGGTTCATTTCGCGATGGAGTTCCTGCCCCAGCAGAACAGGCACGTCGCCGGCGATGCCGCCGATCCTGCCGTGAGCATCACTGCGGAGGGAAAGCATGCTGTTGTAATCGGTGGCGGCGACACCGGGTCGGACTGCATCGGGACCTGTCACCGCCAGGGCGCGCTCAGCGTCACGAACCTCGAGCTGCTGGAGCGTCCGCCCGACGAGCGATCGCCGCTCATACTCTGGCCGGACTGGCCGCTGATGTTCCGCTCCTCGACTTCGCACGAGGAGGGGGGCGAGCGTCGCTTCTCGGTCATGACCAAACGGTTTCTCGGAGCCGAGGGCCGGGTGACGGGGCTCGAGCTTGTGGAAATCGAACTCGGGGAGCGCGATTCCACCGGGCGCCCGCGCATCGAGGAGATCCCCGGGTCGACTGTCGAGCTCAAGGCCGATCTCGTGCTGCTGGCCATGGGCTTTGTCCACCCCATCCATGAGGGCCTGGTGGAGCAGTCGGGGGTCAAGCTGGATCCACGCGGCAACGTGGCGGTTGACGAGAACGGAATGTCCAGCGTCCCGGGCCTGTTCGCCGCCGGCGACGCTCGCAGGGGCCAGTCGCTCATCGTCTGGGCCATCCGCGAGGGTCGTGACGCAGCACGCGGGATCGATGCCTACCTGCGCCGGAACGGCAAGGCGCGCTGAACGCCCCGTCCGTGGCGGCAAGCACTTCAGGAACCTTCCTTGACTTCGCCCGCAACCCTTCGTACTGTGGGCAAATTCCGGCCCGAGAGATACCCCCTGAGGCTTTCATGAAGACGAGCCTTTTTCTCGAGCTCGAGACCAAGGTCAAAGCGCTGGCAGATCGGTGCCGTGCCCTCGGGCGGGAGAGGGCCAAGCTGCTGCATCTGCTGGAGCAAAAAGACCGGGTGCTCGGCCAGCGCGATCGCGATGTCGCAACCCTCCAGGCGCAGCGAAAGCGCGCGCTCGAGCGCGTGAACATCCTCCTCAACGAGCTGCAGAAGCTCGGACTCCCGCCCGACAGGCCGACCTGAACCGGAGCGCGCGCGCAGGCAGCGCGCACTACGACGGGGGACCCATGGTGCAGAAGGGTGAGGCCCGGCGGACCGAGGCCCGGGCCAAGCAATCCACGGCTGTGAAGATCTTCGGCCGCGAGTACCGGATTCGGAGCGATGAAAGCGAAGAGTCGGCGCACCGAATCGCGGCCTACGTGGATAGCAAAATGCAGGAGCTGGCGGGAAGCTCCGGTTCTCCCGACCCGCTGGGCGTCGCTGTACTCGCCGCGCTGAACATGGCCGGCGAACTCCTTCCCGGCAGAGAGGATCTGCAAGCGACCGCCGGCATCACCGCGGAACGTGTCCGGAAGCTCATCCACCTCGCGGATGGAGCGCTGGGCGAGACCGCGCCCGGCAAGCGGTCGCGCCGCTCCCGTTGATCCCCGGCTGGTTCGCTTCGCGCCGCGCGATCGCCCCGCCACTGTTTTCTTGAGCAGGAGTTTCGCCCCATCCCTCAATCTGCGCCGGGGCGCGCTCATCTGCAGGCGAACCATTGCTGGCCCGAGGCCCCCTGGGACGACGGAGCGGGCGTTGCGCGAAGCGGACACGAAGGCCGCCCTGCGGCGCGAGGTGAAGTCGGCCCGCGAAGAGATCTCCGATCTCGACCGCGCCGCCTGGAGCGATGCCATCCGGCGGCGTGTGGCCGCTCTCCCGGTCTGGACGCGGGCGAAGGTCGTGGCGCTCTACGCGCCGATTCGCGGTGAAGCCGACCTGCTGCCGCTCGTTGAATTGGCTCGCGCGGAAGGGAAGCGCGTGGTATTCCCGCGGGCACGAGCCGCGGCGCGCGCCCTCGAGTTTTTAGAGATAGAGAGTGCGGGGCAGCTACACCCCGGCGCCTACGGGGTGCCGGAACCGCCGGACGAAGCAGGGCGAAGGGTCCCGTTCCCGGCGGTGGAGTTGCTGGTGCTGCCCGGCCTTGCGTTCGATCCAGAAGGGCGCCGCCTCGGTTTCGGCGGCGGCTACTACGATCGGCTTCTCGCGGAGGGAGGCCCGATCACGATTGGGATCGCGTTCGAAATGCAGATGCGGACGCGGTTGCCCGACGAGGCCCACGATCGAGGCGTTGAGATTGTGGTCACCGAAGCACGAAGCCTCGTACCCGGGCGGCGTAACGCCGGTGGGGAGGCTTGAGGCGATCATGAAGATCCTGTTTATCGGGGATGTGTTCGGCCAGCCCGGGCGTAACGCCGTGAAGGTGATTGCGCCGAGGCTCGTCGCGAACGAAGGAATCGCGCTGGTTGTCGCGAACGTCGAGAACGCGGCCGGCGGCGCGGGGGTTACGCCGGACACGGTTGATGAGCTGCTTGACGCCGGCGTCCACGTCATGACCTCTGGAAATCACGTGTGGGACAAGAAACAGGTGATCGACGTGATTGGGTTCGAGCCCCGGCTGCTCAGGCCCGCGAACTATCCCCCGGGCAACCCCGGGCGGGGGAGTGTGGTGGCGAAGACGGCCGACGGCGTGAAGGTCGGCGTGATCAACATCGAGGGAAACGTCTTCATGCGGCCCAAGAGCTGCCCCTTCCAGACGGTTCGCGAGGAGATCGAGGCGATTCGGCAGGAAACCAGGGTGATCCTGGTCGACTTGCACGCCGAGGCCACCAGCGAGAAAAAGGCGATGGGCTGGTACCTCGACGGCCAGGTGAGCCTGGTCATCGGGACTCACACGCATGTCCAGACATCGGACGAGAAAATCCTGCCGAAGGGGACGGCCTATCTGACCGACGCAGGCATGACCGGTCCGCACGACTCGGTCATCGGCATGCGGAAGGAGATCGTGATCGAGCGCTTCGTCACGAGCATGCCGCGGCGTTTCGAGCCCGCGACCGGGGACGTGCGGCTGCAGGGAGCAATCCTGGAGGTTGATCCCGAGACGGGCAGGGCAATCAGCGTGCGGCGCGTGGACGAGCCGCTGGAGTGAACACTGTGGGAACACCCGATCTCGAACAGCAGCTCCGGGAGATACGACGGGGCGCAGTCGAGATTATCGACGAGGGGGAACTGCGCCAGCGCCTTCAGCGCTCCCTTCGGGAAGAACGCCCCCTCCGCGTCAAGGCCGGCTTCGATCCGACAGCCCCCGATCTCCACCTCGGCCATACCGTGCTTATCCAGAAGCTCAGGCAGTTTCAGGAAGCCGGGCATCAGGTGATTTTCCTCGTCGGGGATTTCACGGCGCTTATCGGCGACCCCACGGGCCGTTCGGAAGTGCGGAGGCCCGTTACGCCCGAGGAGATCGCTGACAACGCGCGCACCTACGAGACCCAGATCTTCAAGATCCTCGACCGGGAACGCACCGAAATCGCCTTCAACAGCACCTGGATGGGAGCGATGACCTCGGCCGAGATGATTGGGCTCGCCGCGAGCTCCACCGTCGCGCGCATGCTCGAACGCGATGATTTCAGCAAGCGCTACCGCGCGGGCCTGCCCATCCACATTCACGAATTCCTCTACCCGCTCATCCAGGGTTACGACTCGGTGGCGCTAAGGGCGGACGTCGAGCTGGGCGGGACGGATCAGAAATTCAACCTCCTGGTGGGACGCGAGATCCAGCGCGCGCGGGGGCAGGAGCCCCAGGTCGTTCTAACGATGCCGTTGCTCGAGGGGCTGGACGGCAAGGACAAGATGAGCAAGACCCTGGGCAACTATGTCGGCATCACCGAATCTCCGGAGGAGATGTTCGGCAAGCTCATGTCGATCTCGGACGACCTCATGATGCGCTACTACGAGCTGCTGTCTGATCGGACCGCCGCCGAAATCGAGGAACTGCGGGGCGGCCTTGCCGCGGGAAAGGTCCATCCGATGGCGGCCAAGGAAGATTTGGCGGCCGAGATCGCAGCCCGATTCCATGGGACCGAGGGCGCCGAGGCGGGGCGCGCGCACTTCATCCGGGTCCATCGCCAGCGGGAGGTTCCCTCGGACATCGAGGAGGTGGCCCATCCACTGCCCGAGGACGGCATGGTCTGGCTGCCCGGCCTTCTGCAGGCAACGGGGCTCGCAGCTTCGAGGGGGGAGGCCCGCCGGCTCATCGCCCAGGGGGGTGTTCGGGTGAACGGTGAACGCATCACCGACCCGGAGGCGGAGGTCCCGGCGCGCGACACCCTCACGCTGCAGGTGGGAAAACGACACTTCAAACGTGTGATATTCAATAAAACCGAATAATTTCAAGTAATTAAAGCGACGGAAAAGCCCTTCCCGGGACTTCGAGCCCGGCCCGGGGTCCCGGCCGCCAAGCGTTCGTGCCAGGCGCCCCTGGCCGTCACGGGGCGGTGTCAGGCTCCGACCGACCCATGAAATCCGAGCATTCTTGCACCGCGTTCTTCCCCGCCTCTCCAGCCTGCTATTTTTTCAGTCCCCATGCGGATAAATCGGGTGAAATGCCTTGACACCCATGACGCGTGGGGCTATAAAGTACGGTCCACGATGGGACCAGGTCTTTGAAAACTAAATAGTACGCTTTTGATGGTTCGGGCTCTGGAGCAATAGAACCAAAGGGAGAGGTTTCGGCCTCTTCCCTCCAGTATTAAAAACTGGAGAGTTTGATCCTGGCTCAGAACGAACGCTGGCGGCGTGCCTAACACATGCAAGTCGTGCGAGAAAAGGAACTTCGGTTCCCAAGTAAAGCGGCGCAAGGGTGAGTAGCGCGTGGGTAAGCTACCTCCGAGATCGGGACAACCTGGCGAAAGCCGGGCTAATACCGAATAAGCCCACGGGAGCTTCGGCTTCCGCGGGAAAAGGGTGCCCTCTCCAAGGAAGGTACCGCTCGAAGATGTGCCCGCGTCCGATTAGCTAGTTGGTGAGGTAACGGCTCACCAAGGCTGAGATCGGTAGCTGGTCTGAGAGGACGATCAGCCACACTGGGACTGAGACACGGCCCAGACTCCTACGGGAGGCAGCAGTGGGGAATATTGCGCAATGGGGGAAACCCTGACG
>JAUYMQ010000305.1 GCA_030698575.1 Deltaproteobacteria bacterium | reverse complement strand
CGTCAGTACACCGCCTGGGCCGGCTTCTGCCTCCCTCCCTGCTTATTGTCCTGGTCTGGCTTGCGCCCGCTTGCGCAAGTGATTCTCCTGCCTCGCTGGAAGGCTGCAACGAGATCTGCGCAGAGCGACACCGGGGCTGCTTTCAGGAGGCCTGTGCGGAGATCGATGATGAGGACAGCCTCTGCGCCCGCCGCTGCCGCGAGCGGCAGGAGAACTGCCAGGCGGGCTGCCGGAAGGAGTTTGGGGCGAGCTGAGGTGTGGCCGGATTGGCCTTGGGTGTTTCTGCGGAATTGATGGAAGCGATTCCAGTCTGCCTGGAATTCCGGCCCGATCGGGCGGGATCGGATTCAGCCCACACTCATCAGCGTTCCGAAAAAATCCATTGACAAGGGAACGCCCGTCCCGTATAACCCCCCGCAGCGATGGGCGTGTTCTCCAAGACGTACTGCCGAAACCGGTGAATGTTACGAGGGACCTGGCTCTGACGCAGGTCCCTTTTTGTATTTCCGGCGCGGCAAGATGGCAGGAGTGGCCCCGTTGCGGCGCGCACAAGGCGCGCCAAGTTCGCCCGCAAGGGCATTACAACAAGCAGATTGTAGTCGGGTGGGACGGCACTGCCGGACTCCGACCACATCATACAAAGGAGCTTGGCATGCGTTCCACAGGAACGGTCAAGTGGTTCAACGACAGCAAGGGCTTCGGCTTCATCACGCCGGAGGACGGAAGCAAGGACCTGTTCGTCCATCACAGCGCCATTCAGGGCGAGGGCTTCAAGTCCCTCACTGAGGGCGAGAAGGTGGAGTTCGACGTGGTAGAGGGCAAGAAGGGCCCGGCCGCGGAGAACGTGACGAAGGTCGCCTGACGCGCACCTCGCGTTAATCTGAACCGCGAACGGGGCCACCCTCTGGGTGGCCCCGTTTTTTTCGCGCCCGTCTCGCTCCGAGAAGCGCCACGGTGACCTGCTCCCCTGCGTTGTTCCGGACTTTATGTCGGTCCGGGGCTCAGCGCCCCTCTAGCGCATTCCGGATCGCCCCACCTCGGTTACGCTGGAAGTGATCGGGTTATCCAGGACGTTCAGGTACGTCTGGACGTCGTCTGGATATTTGAAGTGAGGCGGATAGTACACATAGGAGTTCATGTTGATCAAACCGTAGGGGGCGTTTTGCACTTCGAGCCAGGTGAGGTGATTCCCTACCTGCCCCTTCTCGTACTCCGGCGCGTACTCCTCGTCGAGATCATCCACAAAGGTGGAGTACTGACGCACGCCGCCCTCCTCGATCTCGGCAGGCGTCGTATGCCGCCTCATGAAGGTGCCGTAGGGACCGGTGATGATCGACCAGTAGTCCTTCGAGGACACGAGCTCCTTCTTGTCGAAGCCGAAACTCTTTCCCTCGGGATCGTTCTTGCCGGTGATCGGGATCCCCTCGGGGTGCGTGTTCGAGTAGAAGGTATATTCCCCCGCGGCCTCCGAGTTGAGATCCAGGCCGTAGGAGGCCCATGCATCGCGCGAGATCGCCTTCACCACGGAGGGGATCTTGATCTTGATCGGAACGTTCGCAAGCAGATCGTAACCGGTGATATCGATAACGATACCGGTCGGAATCTTCACTTTCCCCACAAGGATCTTCAGATTGATCCTTCGGATGAATCGGACGGAGCCGTCGTAGTAGGCCGGCGTCTCGCTCCAGATGCTGGTCTCATCCACGCTGAACGGCACGAAGCCCATGATCTTCATCCGGCTTCTCGTCGAGAAGTGATCGGAGAAGCTCTTTTCCTCGTAACCCCCTTCCTTCGTGCCGCGCAGGTGATAGAAGATCGGGCTGTTCTTTATGTTCCGTCCGTAGAAATACTTCCCCTGGATGACCACGTAGGGCTTCCCGGTGAAGGGATCCGGCTCGTCCACCTCCGTGATGCTGACATAGTCATCGGACGACCTGGGCGGCGCATCCTTCCCAAAATGAAGCAGGTAAGCCCACCCCTTCCGGTCATTGAGCGGGTCCGCCGTCTCGATCTCGAACGCCTTCGTCCACCCGCCGGGCAGAGACGAAGCGCTTACCCGGTCGCCCGTGTCATGCGCCATGTAAGCCAGCTCGGACGCGTCAGCGACCAGGCCCGTCCCCTTCGTCGGCTTCTGCCCCTGCGTCAGGACGTAATCGCCGTCCTCGTCCCGTTCGTTGAAATCGAAGGGGATGGGGACTGTGACGCCGTCGCGGTGCGCGTAGACGCGGAAACCATCGATGGCCAGTCCCCGGGCATTCGGGATCTCCTTGCCCTGGATGACAACGGGATCGGGCTCCCGCGTGAGGCTGCGCGGCTTGAGAAGCCCCGCGACCGCCTCGGCCTCTGGCGCCTTGGACACGCCGTCCGCTGCAGCGGAGGAGCGTATCGGCATCGCGAGAAAAAAGACGACCGCGGCAAGGGCAACGATGCACCGGAAGTCGAGACTATGGTTCTTCAAGGTCACCCTCCAGAGTGGGGTCAGGCTTGACTTGTTCGACTCGTTGCGGCTTGGAAATACTCCAAGCTCGGCTTCAGGGCCGCCGCACCGGCCCCATCAGCGGTGTGCGCACCGGGTTGGCGAGCCCGTAGAACACCACGATACCGGCGCAACACAGATATGCAAGGCTCTCGCCCTCGAAGTTGCCTTCCCTACGTTATCGGCTCCATCCACCGACACTCCCCACGCCAGAGAGATCGGGTGGATCAAGAGAGACAGCAAAGTGGCGGTGGACTATTCCGCTGAGTCTGCCAGAAAGGTGAAAATGGTGCCCTCGGCGTGATTCGAACCCGCGACCCCCGGCTCGGGAAACAGGGGCTGGCATTGTGGCCGAAAGGAGTAAGAACATGTTCCCTCAATCCGAGGAGTGCCCGCGACGAAACAACCCCCCGACAGGTGCCCCCGTCACGGAACATGGGTACGGCGGACCCGCGGGTGCCAGGCAAGAGGGTGATTGCCTCGATGGCGCCATGTCTCGCATCGCACTAGTGGCAACGAGTCCATGCGGTCCCCGGTCGATGCTTGCGTTCACACCGCTCCAGAGTGGAGAATGCCCGCCGGGTCATCTAGCGGACGAGGGTTGACCCAGGTAAGTTTCGCTCTTTCCGTCTTGGATCCGCACAATGAGAATTCCATGAAACTGGGAATCGACGAACTGCTGGGCAATTCATCCCAGCGAAAGCCGCTCGAAGGCCGCCGCCTGGCGTTGCTCGGGCACCCCGCTTCCGTGACACGTGAATGCCGGCACACCCTCGATGCGTTGATCGGCTGTCCCAATCTCCGCGTGGTTTCCGCTTTCGGTCCCCAGCACGGCATGCGTGGCGATAAGCAGGACAACATGATTGAGTCGGACGATTACGTCGATCCGCACCATGGTATTCCCGTCTTCAGCCTGTACGGGAAAGCCAGGCGACCAACCAGCGAGATGATGGACACCTTCGACGTTCTTCTGGTTGATCTCCAGGACATCGGAACCCGCATATATACCTACGTAGCGACGCTCACCTATATGCTCGAAGCGTGCGCCGAGAATGGTAAGGGCGTCTGGATCCTCGATCGCCCCAACCCGATCGGACGGCCGGTCGAAGGCAGCATTCTGGAAGCCGGCTGGGAGAGCCTCGTCGGCGCGGCGCCGCTTCCGATGCGGCATGGCCTCACCTTCGGAGAGCTCGCCCTCTGGTACGCTGCCCTCAAGCGGCTTGATGTGGATCTGAACGTCGTGCCGATGAGCGGTTACAACCCGGAAGCGCCGCCCGGGTTCGGCTGGCCCGTCCTCGAGCTGGCCTGGGTCAACCCCAGTCCCAACGCCTCCAGCCTCAACATGGCGCGCTGCTTTCCCGGAACCGTGCTTTTCGAAGGGACCACACTCTCGGAAGGCCGGGGCACCACGACGGCCCTGGAAATCGTCGGCGCGCCGGACATCGACTTTGACGCGATCCTGGATCGGATGCGCGCCCTGGCGCCGCGGTGGCTGGCCGGGTGCGTCCTCCGGCGGTGCTTTTTCGAGCCCACCTTTCACAAGCACGTCGGCGGGATGTGCTCGGGGATTCAGATTCATACCGACAACGCCACGTACCGGCATGAAGATTTCCGGCCCTACCGGCTGGCCGCGCTCATACTGAAGAGCATCAGGCTCCTGTATCCGGAATACAAGCTCTGGCGGGAGTTTCACTACGAGTACGAAACGGAACGGCTCGCGATCGATCTCTTGAGCGGCGGGACTTTCCTCCGAAACTGGGTCGATAATTCCCGGGCGGAGCCGGGGGATCTCGAAGAACGCCTGCTAAAGGACGAAGCGCAATGGCTCGAATCGCGTAAACCCCACCTGCTGTACTGACCCGCCCTCCCTACCTGTGCATGGCGAATTGTTCATCACTCTGCGAGGCTCTTCATGCCACGCCCCACCCTGCAAAGGGATGGGGGCGGGTGATACAGTGGCGTCCGCGGGGCGACCCAACCGGTTCGCGGCACACCACTTCGGAGGTTCTCACATGAGGCGCAGATTTGAAGGGAAGGTGGCGATCATCACGGGGGCCACGTCGGGCATCGGCATGGTCGCGGCGCAGCAAATGGCGGCGGAGGGGGCACGGGTCGTTCTCGCTGCCCGTCGCATCGACCGGGGCAAGGCGCTCGTCGAGGAGATCAAGGCGGCTGGCGGCGACGCGCTGTTCGTGCAGACGGACGTGGCCCGGCGGGAGGACATCGCCCGGATGGTGGCAGAAACCGTCGAGACCTACGGGCGTCTCGACTACGCCTTCAACAACGCCGGGATCGTCGGCTCGGGGTACACGGATACCGCGGATATCGCCGAAGCGGACTGGGACCGCATCATGACCGTCAACGTGACAGGGGTCTGGCTCAGTATGAAGCACGAGATCCCCGAAATGCTAAAGGCGGGGGGCGGCGCCATCGTCAACAACGCGTCGATCTACGGCCTCCGCGGTTCGCACATTGGCGCGGCCGACTACATCGCCAGCAAGCATGCGGTGATGGGCCTCACCAAGACCGCTGCGATGGATTATGCCCGTCGGGGCATTCGTGTGAATGCCGTGTGCCCCGGATTCACCCATTCCGAGATGGTGGATTCCTTCCAGGATTCGAATCCGAAAGACTTCGAGCGGTCAATCCTGCCCAGGGTCCCGATGGGCAGGGTGGCGGAGACCGAGGAAGTCACCAGCGCCGTGCTCTGGATGCTCTCCGACGAGGCAAGTTTCATGACCGGCCAGGCCATCGTGCCCGATGGCGGATGGACCGCGTCGTAAAACAGGGGACCGACCCTATTCATTGACGTCGCGGCGTGCGAGTCGGCATGGAGACAGGGATGACGGCCACCCCGAGAACACGAGGGAACTCTTCGCAATGACCCCTCCCGGCAACGGCCATACAAGCAAGTGTGGAGGGAATGCCGTCGTCATA
>JAUYMQ010000236.1 GCA_030698575.1 Deltaproteobacteria bacterium | reverse complement strand
GCCTGGGGTGGCGGCCCGGGCGCGCGCGGCGCTCGCGCGGGTCGATCTGGAACGGCACGGCCGCGAAACTCTCGCCGGTCCAGCGAAGCAGCCTGAGGGATCCGATCCGCTCGCCCACGAGGCCGCCCAGCGCGCGTGCAGGCACGACGACGGGGGCGTCGAGGGGCGCGGCGCTCGCGCCTTCGGCCTGGGCCGGGGCGATCAAAAGCGCTGCCGCAACGAGCGGGAGGAGGGCGCGGGCGAGCCGGGCGCAACGCCGCATCATGATGCCGCGGCCGGGCTCGCAGCAGCCATTCGCCCCGCGGACGGGATCCGACCCAAGTGGTCTCGCAGGATGAGCGTGTAAATGAATGCGCCGAGCGCGAATCCGGCGGGGAGATCCACAATGTAGTGGCGCTTGAGCAGAAGAGACGAAACGGCGATCAGGCCGGTGAGCGTCCAGGCAAACATCCCCAGTCGCCGGTCAGCCCTGGCGCAGCAGAACGCAGCGATCGTCGCAAGGGCCACGTGCAGGCTCGGGAAGCAGTTCATGCCGCGATCGTCGAAGAGCATGGCGAAATTGCCGCCCGCGGAGGCAGTCGCCTCCGTCAGGCCGGCGCTGTTCAGGAGCGAGGCGTCGCCGACGGGGTAGAGCAGGAAGACGGCGTAAGCCGCTGTCATGCAGGCGATGTTGGCCGCCGCCCCGCGGCGCATTTCGGGTGGCCGCGAGTAGAGGCGCGTGGGGATGAAGAGCAGGAGATACACCGCATGGTAGAGCGGCCATGCCTCGGGGACGTAGGGAAGGGCGGCGTCCAGCGGCGTTGCCAGGCTGTGCGCATTGCCTCCGGCGGTGTGGAGCGCGATGGCGAGGTAGCCGAGGAGGAAGAACCCGGTGACCCCCAGGATGAGCGCGGCCTTCTCGTGGCGGAGGTAAAATTTCAGCAGGATGCTTGTCACGGCGGAAGCAGGCGGGCGCGCAGGGTGTCGCGGAGGCGGCCCATCAGCCGCGCCTCGAGCTGCCGGATACGCTCCTTCGAGACGCTGAAGCTTTTGCCAATCTGCTCGAGTGTTTCGGGTTCTTCCGCAAGCAGTCGGCGGTCGAGAATCGCGCGCTCCTTCTCCGGAAGCTTCTCCGCCATCTCGCCGATGATCTCGAGCGCGCGACTACGCATCTGCTCGCGCGCAACCGCGTCCTCGGGTCCTTCGGCCTCGTCCTTCATGAAGTCGAGCAGCGTGGTATGCCCCTCGCTCCCCATGGGTTGATCCAGCGACTGCGCCGGCTGGGCCATCCGGGATGTCATCTCCTCGACTTCCTTCTCGGTGACGTCCAGATTCGACGCGAGCAGGCGCGGCGTGGCGGTGTAGCCCATCGCCTCGAGCCGCTGGCGCTCCTTGTTCAGGTTGAAGAAGAGCTTGCGCTGGGCGCGCGTGGTTCCGATCTTCACAAGCCTGAAGTTGTTGATGATGTAACGGAGAATAAAGGCGCGTATCCACCAGGCTGCATAGGTAGACAGCTTGACGTCCTTGTAGGGGTTGAACCGCTTGACGGCCTCCATCAGGCCGATGTTCCCCTCCTGGATGAGATCGAGCAGGTTCGAGTAGGCCGACTGGTACTCCATCGCGATCTTCACGACGAGGCGGAGATTCGCCATGACCAGCGAGTAGGCCGCGTCGACGTCGCCATACTCGCGGTAGCGCACGGCGAGTTTGTGTTCCTCCTCGCGGCTGAGCGGCTTCGAGCGGCGGATGTCGGCGAAGTAGCGCTGGAGGGCGCTGCGCCGGAGGATGAGGCCGGTTTCCGCGGCGTCGCCGGCTTCGGTGACAGCGGCTGTTTCCAGCGCAATGCCATCGTCGGGCTCGGCGTCGGGAAGAAGCACCTCCGGCAGGAGAGGCTTCCCGGCGTCCCCGGGACTTCCCTTGCGCGGCTTGGCCTTGCGCCGCCCGCCTTTCTGACCTTTCGCCATGATTGACGGGCCTTCCTAGGAGAGCTCCTTCAGGAACCGATCGATCTCTTCCTCGCTGTTGTAAAAATGCGGCGACACACGGATGGCGCCGGCGCGCTCGACCGTGATGAAGCCGGCCGCCCTCAGGCCGCGGACCAGCCCGTGCGCGTCAGCGCCGTCCCGCGGGCGGAAGGTGAGAATTCCAGATCGCTCGCCGGGCCCGATCGGACTCGTGATGGGGTAGCCTTTCTCGCTCAAGCCGGCGATCATCCGGTCGAGCAGCATGATGACGCGCCGTTGGATAACGGGCACGCCCACTTCGAGGATGAGGCCGAGGGCGGCATCGAAACCCCAGAGCGAGCAGAGGTTGAGGCTCCCCTCCTCGAACTTCAGCGCGGAGTCCGGAAAGCGCAGCTCGTAAGTGAAATAGTCTCCCCGGTTCACCACCGATTTCCAGCCCACATTCACCGGGTCGACGTCCGCCATGACCCGGCGCGAAACGAACATTCCGCCGACGCCCTCTGTGGCAAGCAGCCACTTGTGCCCATCGGCGGCAAGGAAATCGATTCCGCATCTGTTGACGTCGAGTTCCATCACGCCAATCGACTGGATGGCGTCGACGCAGAACCAGACGCCTCGCTCCTTGCACATCCGGCCCAGGGTCTCGAGATCGTTTGCCAGGCCATTGCCGAACTCGACGGAGCTGATCGCGAGGAGGCGGGTGGGCGGCTCGAGCGCCTTCTCGATGTCCTCGATGCGGATCCGGCCGTCGTCGTGTTTCACCATGAGCGTCACGACCCCGCGGCGGCCGAGGTGCCACCAGGGATAGACGTTCGAAGGGTACTCCAGGTTCGTCGTGACGATGCGATCCCCCTTTACCAGGGGAAGTCCGTTCGCAATGCGGGCGAGCCCCTCGGAAGTGTTCTTGACGAACGCGATCTCGCCGACCTCCGCTCCGATGAGCCGCGCAAACTTCTCGCGCGCCTGCTCGGCCTGCGCCTCCATCTGGTCGTAGTGAAGCGTGCCGGTGTGCGACGACAGATGAAGGAAGCGCTCCATGGCGCCGGTCACGCGTGTGGAGACCGGAGAGACACCCGCGTGATTCAGGTGGACCAGCTTGCGCGTGATCGGAAACAGGGCGCGCCACTCCGCCAGGTTGACGGCAGGCGGGTTCTTCCGGGGCGGGCTCAGGTCGGTCGGCATGCGTTTCATGACCCCATGAGGTGGATGCACGGCCCCGGGAGGCAGCCGCGGAAGGGAACCGGGCACCGTCGTTCGTGAGACGGCGACTCTGCCCCTTCGGCCGGGCGTGTTCAGTCGCCGGCCGACTTTTCCGAAAAGGAGGACAGCGCCCTTTTTTCTAGGCCGAATGTAAAGAATGCCCCTGCCGGGGGCAACCGGCTGAGCGGGGGCGGTGCGGCCCGGGGCCGGTTCTGAGAAGGGCAGTTTTTTTTGGGCCGAGCTTTCGGGTTGATGGGGCGGTGGTTATACTCCTACTTGAAAGGCGCGGGACGTAGAGTCGGCTCCTGGCCTGACCCCTTGGTCAGCCCCCTGCTCTGGAACAGCTGGCCGTGTGTCCCGCCTTCAGACAGCGTGGAACCCGATGAAGAGACGCCCCTGGCTCGTCACCAGCATCGTTATTGTTGCGCTCCTCGTCGCTTATCGGGTGAACTCCATGCGACAGGGGACCACGCGTGGCGCCGATGCAATCTCCCAGGCTGTGCCCGTTGAGACCGCCACGGTTACCGTGGGGAACCTCGATGAGCTGGCGCGCCTGACCGGAAACATCGAGCCCATCCAGTCGGTCCAGGTCATCGCGAGAGTGCGCGGGCGCATCGCCGAGATCCACAAATCCATCGGTGATCAAGTAAGCGCCGGCGAAGCGCTGGCGTTGATCGATCCCGTCGATTACGGGCTGGACGTGAAGCGGCTCGAGGGCATCCTCGCCCAGGCGCGCGCGAGCTTCGAGCAGTCCGAGCGGGACGCCGCGCGCTCGCAGAAACTCTTTAAAGACAATGTCATCTCCACCCAGGCTCTGCAGGCGGCGCTCTCGGGCGAGAAGGTGAGCGCGGGGCGGGTCAAGGAAGCCGAGGCGGCGCTCGAGCTTGCGCGGCGTCGGCTGGCCGATACGGGCGTCACGTCTCCCATCGATGGAACCGTTTCGCAGCGCTACATTGACGTCGGCACCATGGTTGAAACGCAGATCATGGGCAGCCGGCAGGCTGTAGCGATTTACGAGGTGCAGAATCTCGCCCGCGTGAAGCTCACTGTCGGCATCACCGAGAACGACCTTCCGCGCGTGAAGGAAGGCCAGCGGGCAATTGTCTCGCTCCGGGCGCTCCCGGGCCGCACCTTCGAGGGCGTGCTTACGCACTTCTCTCCGAGCCTGGCGGAGGGCACCCGTCGAGCTGAGGCGGAGATTGAGATCGAGAACCCGGAGCACGTGTTGAAGCCGGGCATGTTCGCCACCGCGAACCTCGTTCTGGAACGTCACGAGGGCGTCACGCTCATTCCCAAGGCCGCGGTGGTGGACCGGGAAGGGAAGGTGGTCGTCTTCGTCGTCGAAGACGCGAAGGCGCGGATGACCCCCGTTTCACTGGGCGGGGCCGACGATCTCAACGCCATCGTCGCCTCGGGCCTCGAGCCCGGCGCCCGCCTCATCGTCCAGGGGCAGACCGTCGTCGAAGACGGGACGCCCGTCCGTCCCGAGGGGGAAACCGGAGCAAAGGCGACCTCCCGGGCCGAGTCGGCCGACACGGCATTCTGAGGCGCCCTCATGTGGATCTCCGAAGTCAGCATCCGGCGCCCTGTTTTCACGGTCATGGTGATCTCGGCCCTCATGGTCCTGGGCCTCATCTCCATGTGCGGGAAGCTCCAGCTCGATCTTTTTCCCGACGTCGCCTTTCCCGTCGTCATCATCACGACGCCCTATCCCGGCGCGAGTCCTGAGGAAGTCGAAACCCTCGTCACGAAGCCAATCGAGGAGGCCGTCAGCGGTGTCAGCGGTCTGAAGCGGATCCAGTCCTGGTCCCGCGAATCGGTCTCCACCGTGCTGGCCGAGTTCCGCCTCGAGACGGACATCAAGCTGGCGGCGGTCGACGTGCGCGAGAAGGTCGAAACGGTCCGGCACCTGCTGCCGGAGGATGTCGAGGATCCGCTGACCGAACGTTTCGATCCCGCCGACACGCCCGTCCTTGTTTACAGCATCGCCGCCAACCGAAATCCCTACGAGATTCGCCGCGCGACCGAGGACCTCATCAAGCCCGCCATCGAGGGGGTCGACGGGGTCGGCCAGGTGGACATCATCGGCGGGCTCGAGCGCGAGATCCAGATCAACCTCGATCTCCACGCGCTGCAGGCCCATCGAATCCCCATCGAGCGCGTGGTGGGGCTCATGCGCTCCGAGAACATGAACGTTCCCGGCGGGCATGTGACGAGCGGGCAGCGCGAGCTGACGATCCGCACGCTCGGAGAGTTCCGGAATCTCGAAGAGATCGCCGATCTGGTGGTTTCAGATGAAGGGGGCACCCAGGTCCGCATTCGCGACATCGGCACCGTCGTGGATGGTTACAAGGAGGTCCGCAAGAGCGCGCGGACGAACGGACTGCCTGCGGTCGCCGTCGAGATCCGCAAGCAGTCGGGCTCCAACACTGTCGAGGTCGCCGAGAACGTCTTTCATGCCGTGGACAAGCTCCGCGAGGTGCTGCCGCCCGATTACCGGCTCATCACGATCATCGATTCGGCCGAACGGGTGAACCTTCAGGTTGACGAGGTCGGGCTCTCCATCTTCTACGGGGCCTTGATGGCCGTCTTCGTCATTTTCATCTTCATGCTCGACTGGCGCAGCACCGTCATCAGCGCCCTGGCCCTTCCCACGAGCGTCATCTCGACCTTCTTCTTCATGTGGCTCATGGGGTTCAGCATCAACATCATGACCCTCATGGCGCTCTCGCTCGCCATCGGCATGCTCATCGACGACGCGGTCGTGGTGCGGGAGAACATCTTCCGCCACATGGAGGAAGGCGACGATCCCGTGACCGCCGCGCGGGTCGGGACGGCGGAGATCGGCCTGGCCGTGATGGCGACCACATTCACCATCGTGGCGGTCTTCCTCCCCGTCGGCTTCATGTCGGGAATTGTCGGCAAGTTTTTCCAGGAGTTCGGGTTGACCGTCGTGGCTGCGGTGATGATCTCGCTTTTTGTTTCCTTCACCCTGGACCCGATGCTCTCGGCCAATGTGATGAAACCGGTGGCTCCGGATTACCGCCAGCAGATCGAAACGCACCCGATCCTCGGCTACTTCGTGCGGTTCTGGGATCGCACATATGCCCGGTACGAGACGGTCCTCCGCTGGGCGCTCGATCATCGCAAGACGGTGCTCGGGGCCGCGCTCGGAATGTTCGTGATCTCGATCTTCGTCGCAGGGCTCATGGGCTCCGAATTCGTCGCGAAGGAGGACCGCTCGGAGTTCAACATCGCGCTCGAGATGCCTGTGGGAACGAGCTACAAGGCGATGGATGAGGTCGTGAAGCGGGTCGAGCAGGTCTTGTCGGAGCACCCCGACTACGTGCGCATGTACACGGTGGTCGGGCGTTCGGCCGCTCTGGGCGCCGTCTCTGAGGACGTCAACCAGGCCACCATCCGGGCGCTTTTCACGCCGAAACTGGAGAGGAACAAGTCGATTTGGGAGATCCAGGACGACATAAGGGCCCGGATCAAGAACATCGCCGGCCTCAAGTTCGTCCTCGCCGAGATTCCCTGGGCTGAGGGCGCCGGCGAGTATCCGGTGAACCTCTACATTCGCGGCAACGATCTCAAGACCCTCACGGGCCTCTCCCGATCGGCCTACAGGCTCACGCGTGACACGCCGGGCGCGGTGGACGTGGACACGTCGCTGGAGTTTGGAAAGCCGGAGGTGGCGGTGGTGCTCGATCGCAAGCGCGCCGCGAATGCGGGAGTCGGCGTGGGAGGCATGGCCCGGAGCCTTCGCACCGCCGTGGAGGGCGAGGTCGCGAGCCTCTACAGGGACGGCCGGGACGAGTACGACATCCGGGTGCGGCTCAAGGAAACGGATCGGGAGGCGCCGTCGCTTCTGGAAAACATGCTGGTTTCCACGGCCCGCGGGTCGCTGGTCCTGCTGAAGGAAGTCGCCGATCTGCAGGAGAGGACCGGGCCGGGACAAATCGAACGCGAAAACCGGCAGCGGCAGGTGACGATCACGGCCAACTCGCCGAACCGCGCGCTCGGTGACGTGATCAAGGACCTCCAGACAGGGATGAAGGCGATGGACATTCCGCCGGGCTATGCCTGGGGTTTCTCCGGCGAGGCGCAGCGGATGGAGGAATCGTTTCAGGCCCTCCTTGCCGCGCTCGGACTCGCGATCCTGTTCATTTACATGGTGCTGGCGGCGCAATTCGACTCCTTCCTGCACCCCTTCACCATCATGCTTGCCCTGCCTCTGGCCGTCATCGGCGCGTTCCTCGCGCTATTCCTGACGGGGAAGCACCTGGGCATGTCGCCCATGATTGGCATCGTCATGCTCATGGGGCTGGTGACGAAGAACGGAATTCTGCTCGTCGACCACGCCATCGTGCAGCGCCAGAACGGGCTGGGGGCCCGCGAGGCCATGCTGAAGGCTGGCCCCATCCGGCTTCGCGCGATCGTCATGACGAGCCTGGCCATGATTTTCGGCATGATCCCGACGGCGGTCGGCCAGGCCGCGAACGCGGAGTTCCGCTCGCCGATGGCCATCGCGATCATCGGCGGCCTCATCACCTCGACCCTGCTCACGCTCGTCGTGATCCCCGTCGTTTTCACCTACGTCGATCGCTTCTCTTTCCGGCGCCGGGTGCACGCGCCCGCGCGCAAGCCGGTGGCCGCCGACGCCGGCCCGGCGCCTGCGGGGCGAACCCCCGAGGTTGCGCCGGGCCTTTCGAGCAGGACACGGCTCGGGTCGGACTGAAGCCTCCAGGCCGTTTCGCCCCGTTTTGTCGTCCCTGTACATTTTTGTCCCGCATCCCCTGTGCCGGGCTTACCCGGCAATCACGATTGCCCTTTCAGACCGCGCCCTTACGAAGTCCCATCGATCCCGAAAAACGGTATGAAACTTGCTCTCCAGGATCCTTCGG